>DAOULO010000017.1:0-30490 GCA_034420195.1 Dehalococcoidales bacterium | reverse complement strand
GTGGTGACCTTGAGGGTACCGGGTCGGCCCGTCTCCCTGATGGCGGCTTCGGCGTTGGAGATGATGTTCAGGAAGACCTGCTGCAGCTGGAATTTGTCGATGGCGATGGCGGGCAGCTCCTCCTCGAGCTGGGTGATAACCCGTATGTTGCCGGACTTTGCCTCGTACTCGCGCAGCCGGAGCACGTCCCGGACGACTTCGTTGGCCAGGGACTGGCCGTTTTCGTAGTTGTTATTGCGGGTGAAGAGGAGCACGTTTTTCACGATTTCGGCGGCGCGTTTGGCCTCGGCATGAATGCACGTGATGTCCTCGCGGTGCTCGTCGGAGAGCTCGCCCTCGGTGAGCAGCTGGGACAAGGCCAGGATGCCGGTGAGCGGGTTATTAATCTCGTGGGCGAGGCCGGCGGCCATCTCCCCGAGGGAAGCCAGCCGGTCGGTGAGATAGAGTTTCTCTTCCTCGGCCCTCTCCTTGGAGACATCGCTGAAGGTGAGCAGCGTGCGCCCCCCGACCATGGGGATGACGTGGCTGATGATAATCTTGTCCAGCCCCTTGAGCTGCCTGCGGAATTCCAGGGAGCTTTTATCTTTCTTGCCCTCTTTGACGGCCTGATAGTGACTGAGGAGCGGGTCGACGGGCATGACCTGGCCGAGGGCCTTACCCCGGAGCGCCTTCTTGCTGGTACTGAAAATCTTGCAAAAGGACTGGTTGGCCAGCAGCACCCGGTCGCTGGCATCGAGGACGAGCACGCCGCCCGGCATGGTGGCCAGGATGCTTTCGATGAGCCGTTTGTGCACGCGCAGCTTGGCCTCTATCTCTTTCTGGCGGGTCACGTCGCGCTGCACCTCAATGTAAGACTGCAGCTGACCGTTTTCGTCGTAGAGGGGCGAGAGCCGGCATTCGCAGCGGACGGTGGTGCCGTCCTTACAACGTTTGGTGCGCAGGCTGTTACAGACCTGGCCGGCTTTTATGGTGTCCGTTACCCTTTTAACCCCTTTCCGGGAGAGCTTCCGGGCGTTGACAAACCACAGCTTTTTGCCCAGCATCTCGGCCTGGGAATAGCCCAGCAGGTTCTGGGCCGCCTCGTTGACGTAGGTGATATTGAAGTCACGGTCGGCGACGACGGTGGCCTCGGTTACCTGCTGCGTCACCGAGCTGAGCATCCGCAGCTGTGCCTCCGCCTTCTTGCGTTTGGTGGTATCGGTAGTGATGAAGATGATGCAGGGTTCGTCGCCGATAGTAATCAGTTCGCCGGAAAGCAGCGCGGAGCGTACCTCCCCCGTCTTGGTGCGATATTCCGTCGGCATGTCTTTGAAATGGGCTTCGTCTTTCAACCTCTTGAGGAATAGCGGCCGGTTGCCTTTATCACTGAAGAGGTCGAGCTCGGTCGAAGTGTGGCCGATGACCTCTTCGCGGGTGTAACCCTTGTCCCGCAGGAAGCTCTCGTTGACCTCGATGAACCGGCCGTCTTTGAGGGTGGAGATGGAGATGGAATTCGGGCTGGCATGAAAGGCCTTGGAGAACTTCTCCTCGCTCTGCCGCAGGGCCGTATCCATCTGGTAGTGCTCGGTGACATCGGTGGCCACGGCCTGCATGCAGGGGACGCCGCCGAGCTTGATTATCTCCGCCGAGCAGAGCCAGGTGCGTATCTGGCCGAACTTCATGCGGAAGCTGAATTCTTGGTTATAAAACTTACCGTTTTCGGACAGAAGCTTGATCATTTTGGCCTCGTCCTCGGGGCTGAGCCACAAGTCGAACTCTTCGCCGGTATGGCCGATAAGCTCCTCGCGGGAGTAGCCGGTGGTCCGGACGAAACTGTCGTTGACCTCGATGTATTTGCCGTCCTCCATGTTGACGAGGATAATCATCAGCGGGCTGGTGCGGAAGGCAACGGCGAACCGCTCCTCGCTCTGCCGCAGGGCCTCGTCCATCTTCTTTTGCTTGGTGATATCCACGGAATTTGTCAACAGATAGAGCGGCTTACCGTCTTTCATGACCGAGGTCCAGTTCATAGCGACCCAGAGAAGCTCCCCGTCCTTCCGGCAGGTCATGACATCGCGACGACCGCCCTCCTGCTGGAAGGCCCTCTTCAGACGTTTCATACGGGTCGCCCACTCTTCCTTGGGCCACCAGGGGAAGGGCGCCTTGATGCCGGCGATTTCCTCGAGTTTCCAGCCGTTGAGCCGCTCCCAGGCCGGGTTCACGTATTCGATGGATAAGTCCGGGTTGACGACCACGGTGGCGTGCGGGGCGTTTTCCAGCAGGCTGGCATTGAACGCCTCGCTCTGCCGCAGTGCCTCTTCGGTCTCCATACGCTCGGTGATATCGCGGGCGATGACATTGGCAAAGGCGGGCTCGCCCCGCTCGTTGTAAGTAATGGCGGCGTGGTGCTCCAGCCAGATATAGCGGCCGTCTTTGTGCCTCCAGCGCAGGACGACTGTCTCGTGGCTTGACGGTCTCCTGTCTTTGTAAAAATCTCGGCGGCGCTTATCATCTTCCGGGTGGATGCATTTAAGGCTCAGCTGCGGGTCGGCGTAGAACTCTTCCGGGGTGTAGCCGGTAATGCGGTAGCAGGAGGGGCTGACGTACTCTTGCTGGAACTCGGGCCGGAGTCGCACGCGCATAATCAAGTCGGAGGCGTTTTCCAGCAGGCTGGCATTGAACGCCTCGCTCTGCCGCAGCGCCTCTTCGGCCTCCATACGCTCGGTGATATCGCGGGTGATGACATTGGCAAAGGCGGGCTCGCCCCGCTCGTTGTAAGTAATGGCGGCGCGATGCTCCATCCAGATATAGCGGCCGTCTTTACGCCTCCAGCGCAGGACAAGCGTCTGGTGATTTTGCGTTGCAATGTTTTTAAAAAAGTCGTGCAGGAGATGTTTATCTTCCGGGTGGATGCGCCTATGGCTCAGCTGCGGGTCGGCGTAGAACTCCTCCGGGGTGTAGCCGGTAATGCGGTAGCAGGAGGGGCTGATGAACTCTTGCTGGAACTCCGGCAGGAGCCGCACGCGCACAATCATGTCGGAGGTGTTTTCCGCCAGCATCTGGAAGAAATCTTCGCTGTGGGGCAAGCTGTGGTCGGCGTTGGCCGACCGGCGGCTGGCCGCGGTCAAGCTGCCTTTAGTTTTCAGAGCGGTATTACTCATACTGATGCCGTCCCTCACAGTCTCTCTCTGGCTGACACGGGATAGATTTAACTTCCACTCCTTTTGGCCTAGTACTTTTTGGCCATACGGCAAATAATATATCATCACACGTATAAACGGAAGATTAATATCTCCGGTCGCAACGTAAACAAAGCGTAAAAAACAGCTATAAAATCGGGCCCGTCCGCGCCTCCGGTGCCTAAAAAGTGGGTAGTGGCGGCGTATAAGTGCTAGAATGGAGGCGGGCCTGGGCGTCTCGACAGATATGCAGGAGAGTTACCATGACGGAGATTAAACTGCCCCAGCTGACCTGGCACGGCCCGAAGGAGCTGGCGCTGGCCCTGCCCGACGGCTGGCAGATAGAAATATGTAACATGGCCGGCCACGACCGCCCCGCCCTTGCGCCCGACGAGTTGCGTGCCGCCATCGCCGCCCCTATCGGCATGGCGCCCCTGCGGGAGTACGCCCGCGGCAAGAAAGAAGTGGTCATCCTTTGCGACGACATGTCGCGGGTGACCCGCGTCGCCGCCATCGTCCCCCACGTGCTAGCGGAACTGGCTGAGGCCGGTATCGCCGATGGTCAAATCCGCTTCATCGCCGCCAACGGCTGCCACGCCGCCATGAACCGGCTGGATTTCGTCAAGAAGCTGGGCGAGGACGTCTTACGGCGTTTCCCCGTCTACAATCACTCGCCCTTTGATAATTGTGTCTACGCCGGGACGACCTCGCGCGGCACGAAGTTGCACATAAATGCCGAGGTGATGCGCGCCGACCTGAAAATCGGCATCGGCTCCATCGTGCCGCACATCATGGCCGGGTTCGGCGGCGGCAGCAAAATCGTCCTGCCCGGCGTGGCCGCCTACGCGACGGTGCTGGCCCTCCACGCCCCGCCCCAGGATACGGGCTTTGAGGATACCGTCACCGGCATGGGGTCTATTGAAGATAACCCCCGCCGCCGTGATATCGAGGAGGCCGCCGCCATCGTCGGGCTGGACATGAAAATCGACGCCCTGGTCAACAACTGGGGCGAGACGGCGGCTATCTACGCCGGGGCGCCCGCCCCGTGCTACGCCGCCGCGCTTACGGCCGCCCGCGCTCACTATCTCACCCCGGCGGCCAGGGATAAGGATATCGTCATCGCCAATACCTTCGCCAAGGCCAACGAGGCCATCTCCGGCCTGCTGGTGGCCTTCCCTTCGGTGAAAGCTGGCGGCGATTGCGTCCTCATCGCCAACGCCCCGGAGGGTCAGATGACGCACTACCTGATGGGGCCGTTCGGCAACGAGCTGGGCGGGAAATTGCAGCTTAAACTGAAGCCGCCAGCCCACGTTGGCCGGCTCATCGTCTTCAGCCAGTACCCCGAGCTCTCCAGCCGCAACTACCTGGAGGCCTCGGAGAAGGTCGTCCTGATGCACGAGTGGGCGGATGTGCTGAATTTACTGAAATCGCGCCACGGCCCGCAAGCCCAAGTGGCCATCTACCCCGCCGCCGATATCCAGTACACCGCCTAGTCCGCCACCCGGATACGCCTCAAGCCCGCTTGAACGAGACCAGGTACGAGCCGAAGTGCATCGTTTTCAGGCAGCCCCAGAACACACCGAGCTGGTAGGCCAGGTGCTCCAGCAGGTAGTAAAAGAGGAAGATAGGGTAGGCCAGCCGCGGGCCTTTGACGTAGGCGTCCACGATGGAGGCGTAGACCAGGATGGTTCCGGCGTAGTACCAGCAGGGCGTCCAGATAAAGCCGAGGCCGACGAGCGGTATCAGGTAATACCGCACCAGGTGAAAAGCGGCGTAGTAGCCCAGCGAAAGGTAGCTCCTCAACACGGCGTAGAGGAGCGGTGCCATGGCCAGCTCCATCTTAAAGCGCGTCAGGGTGGCGTGCTTGCTCCAGAGGTCAAAGCCGACCAGGGGCAGC
The DNA here is from genome assembly GCA_034420195.1 of Dehalococcoidales bacterium. Lineage (GTDB taxonomy): Bacteria > Chloroflexota > Dehalococcoidia > Dehalococcoidales > RBG-16-60-22 > DAOUEH01. The sequence continues at coordinate 25,435 of DAOULO010000017.1, read as the reverse complement.
AGGGCCAGCAGGGGATAGAGGCTGGGGAGCAGGACGGCCAGGCTCAGCGCCAGAAAGGTAAGGCCCGCCCCGAAAGCGGCCGGGAAGGTCTTTTTGATATCGCGATGGGTCTGGTAAAGTGGTGCCTCCGAGGTGCCGTAAGTGGCACGGCGCGATAGCATCTGCCCCAGCTCGCCGCGGTGGCGGTGGGCGACGCTGCCGTAAGGGACGTAGAGCAGGGTATGCCCCAGTTCGCGCAGCCGCCAGCAGAAGTCCACGTCCTCACCGATGTGCATCCCCGCCCGGAAGCCGCCCACCGCTTCGAAAGTCTCCCGTGTCACCAGCATATTGGCGGTGGGCACGTAGAAGCTGGCGCGGCTCTTGCCTTCGAGGAGGAGGCGGTCGCCCATATTTAGCGGGGAGGCCGCCGCTTCGTACCGGTCCAGCCAGCCCTCCTGGTAGTAGCCGGCCACGTAGCCGCCCACCGCCCCCACTCCGGCAGCTTGGAAGAAGGGCACCAGTTCGCGCAGCCAGCCCTCGCCGGCCACGCAGTCGGCGTCGAGAAAGGCCAGAATATCGCCGCGGGCCTGCTCCACCCCGGTGTTGCGGCCCGCCGCCGGGCCCTCCGGGGCGTCTTTACGGATGACGCGGACTTCGGAAGAGGTAATGAAACCGGCCACTTCCTTGCGGGAGCCGTCGTCGACGACGATAATCTCGCGCCGGTCGGGGGGGTAGTCGAGCTGCACCAGCGCCTCCAGACAGCCGGCCAGTTCGCGGGGCTGGTCGCGGACGGGGACGATAATCGAAACGGAAGGGTAGTCGCGCGGGGCGGCGATGGTTTGCAGCCGCAGGTAGCCGCGGGCCACCAGCGAGAGCAGTGTATACAGTAGCGACCCCGCATCGAGGCCGGGGTTGGCGGCGGCAATCTCGTCGAGGCCGGCGCCGTCGCGGACGTACTGGAGGACGCGGAAAAGCGATTCGTTGACGTGCAGCCAGCGCACCGGCAGGCGGGAGATGAGGAACGCGCCGCGCTCGTCCGTCCTCAGGTAGGTGTGCTCCGCCAGCGAGAAGCTAAAGCCGTTCATGGGCCTGCGGCCGGAGAACGCCCGCCTCCTTGAGCATCTCGAAAAGCTCCTCGGCCACCGCCTCGCTGTCGCCGGGGAGCATCCGCCCCGCCCGTTTGGCGATGCCGCCCTGAAGCAGCTGCAAAATGCGCTCGAAGGCCGGCAGCGAGCTGTCCAGTGGCGGGGATTTACGGAGGCGGGGATGCGGGTAGGCGAGATTGGTGACGCGGGTGGGGTCTGCCGGTAGGGTGGCCAGCCCCAGGTCGGCGGGGGTGAGCACGTCTATGGCGGCGGTCTTGCTGGCGATGAGGCTGTCCAGCCGGGCGTAGGGCAATCTCCCCTCTCCACGCACCGTAATCACCGCCGGGAGTGGGCAACTGACCTTTTCGCGCTCCCCCCGGCCGATGTCTTTGATTAAAATAAGGCTGTTCTTGTCTCCTTCGGGTTTAAGGCCGGTGACGTAGCCGCCGCAGGGCCAGCCGAGGAGGCCCGCCGCTAGCGGTCCCACCTGACTGCTGCCCGTATCAAGAGAGCGCGCCCCGGTGAAAATGATGTCGGCGTTATAGAGCCGGGCGGCCTGAGCCAGCAATCTGGCCTTGCCGTAGGGCGAGAGACCATCGGCGGCGGCGATACGCACGGCCTTGGCCGCCCCGGCCGCCAGCCCGTCGCGCAGGTATTCCACTACGCCCTCCGGCCCGATGGATATAAGCGTAATCTCGGCCTGATGAGAAGCCTTGAGGTCGAGCGCCAGGTTGAGGGCGGCGGCGTCGGCGGGGTCGAGGCGGCGCGGCCGCCCCGCCCCGAAGACGACCGGGTTCCCCAGCCCGAAGTCCAGGCTCAGGGCCGGGTCGGTAACCTCTTTAAAGCCAACTAAAATCTTCATCTCGCTAGGTCAGCCGGTAGCGCACGCCGTAGCCGCCGCGCGGGTAGCCCCAGTCCAGCGCCCCCCGGTCGCAGACGCATTCGCAGGTGCCGCACTCCAGGCAGGTCTCGTAGACGATGGAGAGGAGTTTAGTCGCCTCGTCCCAGGTGTAGCAGTTGGCCGGGCAGGCGGCGACGCAGGCGCGGTGGTCGCACGTCCGGCAGACGTCTTTATTGACGACGATGTGCGCCTGCTCATCGACCTCGAACTGGGTCAGCTGGGTCAGCGCCTCGATGTTCATAGTAGCGACCTGCCTATTTTAATGCCATCGGCAACGACGCCTTTTAGCCCGACCTCCTTGAGCACCTCCCGCCGGATGAGCTTGAGGAGTTTCGTCCGGGGTTGTCCGTCCACCCGGTATATTTTCTCCATGATGTTGGCCAGCACCCGCGGGTATTTCTTAAAGATATTCTCCCGGTGCATCATGCCGGCGGCGTGCTTAAACGTCTTCATATCTTTAATAACGAAGCTCTTGTCCAGCTTCTTTTTATATAGAGAGAGAAAGCGGGTGCTATAGTCGCCAGCGTTCAGAGCTTCGATAGCCGTCTCCGCGGCCATTACGCCGGAGGTCATCGCCAGGTTGATGCCCTCCAGGTTGATGCCGTTGCTGTAGCAGAGGCCGGCGGCGTCCCCGGCCAGCAGCAGGCCGTCGCTATATAAGCGGGGCACGGCCTTATAGCCGCCCTCCGGAATCAGGTGGGCCGAATACTCCAGCGGCACCGCCCCCCTGACGAGGTGGCGCACCGCCGGGTGGTCTAAAAACTCGTCCAACACTTCGTAGGGCGGGCGGCCCGAGGCCGTCAGCGCGTCCAGGGGTACCACCAGCCCCACCGAGACGGTGGCGTGGTTGGTGTAGATAAAGGCCCCGCCGCGCAAGCCGCCGGTGGCCCCCACCAGAGAGATGTCCGCCCCCTGGTCGCGCACCAGGCCGAAGCGCTCGTTGATGACCTCCTCGGGCAGGCCCAGGAGCAGCTTGATGCCCAGCCCGGTGGCGGCGGGCTTGAGGCCGTCCCGCAGCCCGGCCTGCCGGGCCAGCAAAGACAGTACGCCGTCGGCGGCGATGACGATGGGGGCGTGTAATTCTCCCGCCCGCCCCTTAACGGTGACGCCGCTGACCAGTCCGTCTTTCATAATCAAATTCTCGGCGGTGCAGTTATTGAGCAGGAGCGCCCCGGCGGCCTCGGCCTCGGCGGCCAGCCAGCCGTCGAAGGCGGGGCGGAAGACAGTGAAGCCGTTGAAAGGTGGTTTGTCAAAATCCCCGCTCTCAAAAGTGAGCGAGACAGCCGAATCATCGGTGAGGAAAGCCAGCGTCTTTTTATAGACGTGCCGCTCCAGGGGGGCGCGCGCGGCGAAGTCGGGGATAAGCCCGGCCAGCACCGGCGTGTGGTGCACCAGCCCGCCGAACATGTTTTTCTCGCCGGGGCGGCGGCCCCGCTCCAGCAGGCCGACGCTCTGGCCCGCCCGCGCCAGCCTGAGGGCCGCCAGGCTGCCCGCCGGCCCCGCCCCCACGACAATCACGTCAAACGATTTCGCCATTTTCCTTCGCGGCCTTGATTCTCTCAATAAGCTTCGGCAGGATGTCTTTGAGGTCGGCGGCGACCCCGGCGTCGGCCCCGGCGAAGATGGCGGCCTGCGGGTCGCGGTTGACGGCCACGATGCGCCCCGACCCCTGAATCCCGCCGGTGTGGTGGCTGGCCCCGGAGATGCCCAGCGCCAGGTAGAAGGCCGGGCTGACCACCTTGCCCGTCTGGCCAATCAGGCGCTCGCGGGGAATTTTACCGGCATCAATGACGGGGCGGGTGGTGCCGATGGCCCCTTCCAGCAGGGCGGCCAGCTCCTCGACCAGGGGCAGCAGCGCGTCGGTGGCCGCCCCCATCCCCGCCGCCACGATGGTATCGGCCTCGGCGACGTCCACGCTACGGTGGTCGGCGGGGAGGTATTCAACATGCTTTATCCGGATGTCCCCGGCTTTTAGTTTGGGTTTAATTATTTCGGCAACGACCCGTTTCTTACGGGGGAGGGGGACAGCGTCGAGGCAGTCCGGGGGCATGGTTACCAGCATCGTTTGGTCTGTCTCAAAGATAATCTCCTGCTCCAGCTGGCCGCCGTAGACGTAGCGGTAGAACCGGGGATTATCCGGCTGGGTAAAATCAATTCTAGTACAGCCGGTGACGCAGCCGGTGTCCAGCCGCGCCGCCAATAGTGGGGCCAGCTCGCGGCCGAGGGGCGTGTCCCCCATCAGAAAGAGCCAGGGCTTAGCGGCCTGGATTCGCGGCAGGATGGCCGCTGCGTAGACCTCCGCCGAGGGGTATTTCAGTAAGGGGTCTTCGAAGACGATGGTGCGGGTAATACCGTAACGGCCCAGGGTATCCTGATAGCCCCGGGGGTTATCGCCTAATACTAAGGCGGTCACGCTGCCACCGGTGGCCGCGGCAATGTTCCGGGCCTCGGTAAGCAGGCCGGGGCCGGTCTGGCTCGTTTCACCGCCGCTTATCTCCGGCAGCACCCAGATTTCTTTGGTCTTGACCAAAGGTATCTCCCGCCCGCTAAATCTCCCGCCCCACCTTGTCGCCTTCCAGGATGGCCATGTCCACCCGGCGCGGGGCCACGCAGTCGCCGATGCGGTATAATTCCTTCACCCGGCCTTTGAGGGCCTTGTAAAGGGCGTCCTCGGCGCGGTTGCCCAGGGCGTAGACGACGCTGTCGTAGCCGCGGAAGGTATGCCACTGGTTGGTATAAAAGTTGAGGCCGCGCACGTCCAGCCCCTTGATTTCGACGACGGCGAAGTCCGGCGTGAAGGTGACGCCCAGCTGGGCCAGCCGCTGGTGGGTGAGGTAGGCGTCCTGCGAGGGCCCCAGCTCCGAGCCGATGGTCGGTGACGAGGTGACGATGTGCACCTTTCGCCCCCGCGCCGCCAGTAGCTCGGCGGTGGCGGTGCCCTGGTGGTGGCCGTCATTATCAATAAACAAGACCTTCTTGCCTACCTCCGGCTCGCGGAGGAGGGCCTGCCAGGCGCTGAAGATATGGGGGCCGTCGGCGCCGGGGAGGGGGCATTCCTTGGGGACGGCGCCGGTGGCGATAATCACCGCGTCCGGGTCTTGTTCTGAAACGAAGTCCACCGTGGCCTCTTTGTTGAGGACGATTAAGACGGGGAGGCGCTTGAGCTGGTTCTCGCCGTTGCGGACGATGGCCCCCATCTCCTCGCGGCCCGCCCCCAGCGCGGCGATGTTGATCTGCCCGCCGAGCTTATCCGCCCGTTCGCAGAGGGTGACGTTGTGGCCGCGCCGGGCGGCCGTCTCGGCGGCGCGCATCCCCGCCGGCCCCCCGCCGATGATGAGTATCTTTTTCTTAAAGGCGGCCGGCTTCAGCGAGCCGATACCTCGTTCTTTTTCGTAGCCGATATCCGGGTTCTGGATGCAGCCGATAGGCCGGTTGAGGCCCACCCGCCCGTAGCAACCCTGGTTATCGGCCACGCAGTAGCGGATTTCCTCCAGCTTGCCTTCCATCGCCTTGCGAGCCATCTCCGGGTCGCAAATCTGGGCGCGCACCATGCCAATCATGTCGGCCTGCCCGTCGGCCAGGACGCGCTCGGCCATGACGGGGTCGTTGATGCGCCCGGTGCAGAAGACGGGCAGTTTGGCGACGCTTTTGATGCCCGCCGCTAGGGGGATGGTGTAGCCCAGCGGCGAGTGCATCGAGGCCCCCACCAGGTAGAGGTTATAAAAGGTAGCCAGGCTCAAATTGATAAAATCTATTTGTCCGTCCTTTTCGAACTCGCGGGCAATCTCCTTGCTGTCATCAAGGGTTAAGCCCCCCTGTACCATCTCGTCGGCACAGAGGCGGATGCCTAAAGTGTAGTCCGCCCCCACCGTCTTACGTACCGCGGCGATGACCTCCCGCGGGAAGCGCAGCCGGTTTTCCAGCGAGCCGCCGTAGTCGTCCTGGCGCAGATTGGTCAGGGGCGAGAGGAACTGACGCAGCAGCGAGCTGTGGCTCAGCTGTAGCTCGATGCCGTCGAAGCCGCCTTCCCGTACGTTGGTGGCGGCGCGGCAGAAAGAGTCGGTAATCGCGGCGATGTCCTCCGGCTCCATCTCCTTGGGCACCTCGCGGAACATGAAGTCCGGCACGGGGGAGGGGGCCAAGATGGGCAGGCGCGAGTAGGAGCCGTCGCCCTGGGCGCCGTTGTGGTTGAGTTGGGCGAATATCTTGGTCTCGTACTCGTGGACGGCCTGACAGATTCGCTGGTAGCCGGGTATTGCCTCCGGCTTCCAGGCGTCGATGAGCTTCTCGTAGGCGTGGTCGGTGGGGTGGACGGACTGCTCCTCGGTAATAATCAGGCCGGTGCCGCCTTTGGCCCGCTCGGCCAGATAATAGGCGTGCCGCTCGCTGGGGAGGTTGTCCTCGGCGAAGTTGGTGAGGTGGGCGGAAAAGGAGATGCGGTTGGGCACGGTGACCCGGCCTATTTGCAGCGGCGAGAAGAGATATTTGAACTGTCCGTACATTGTTACCTCAAAAGTTAAAAGTTAAAAGTCAAAAGTCAAAGCTGTAGTTTTAAGCTATACTTTTGAGCTTTGCCCTTTGACCCTTGAGCTCGTCCCGTCCCACGACGCCCGGCACTCCGGGTCGGCGCTGTCCAGGTTGCGGTTAAGGAAATAGGCCACGGCGGGGCAGCCCCCGCGGCACTTGTCGAAGCGGGGGCAAGTCCGGCAGGCGGCGGGGGAAAGCTGGCGAAAGGTCTTGAAAACCGCCGAGCCATCCCAGATTTCCTTAAAAGTCGTTTCCTTCAGGTTGCCGCCGCGGAACTCCCCGGCCTGGAGGAAGGCGCAGGGATAGACGTCGCCGACGGGGTCGATGCAGGCGGTCATCTTGGCGGCCCCGCACATGTCCAGGCCCAGCTGCCGTCGCCCGTCCGCCGCGATGGCGAAGAAGGAATCGCCGGTGAGGATGGACGGGTCGTCGCCGAGCCGGTCGGCCAGCTCGCGGAGCTGCTCGGCGCTCAGCCGCAGCCTGTCCCAGCTCTGCCGCGCCCGCCCCGAGGGCCGGAACCGCGAGACGCGCAGGTTGGCGCCGTAGGTCTGCGCCAGTTCTTTAAGCGCGTCGAGCTGGCGGAAGTTGACCGCGGTCACCACCGTGTTGATGGAGAGGGGGATATCGCGGCCCGCCAGCCGCGCGAGGCCCCGGAGAATGCGGTCAAAAGTCCCCGCGCCGCGGATGGCGTCGTTGACCGCCGGCGTGGCCCCGTCCAGGCTTACCTGGACATTGACCAGCGGGTTGTCGGTGAAGAGGGCGACGGCTTCATCGGTGAGCACGGTGCCGTTGGTGGAGATGCAGGTGACGATGCCCTTCTCATGGATGTAGCGCAGGAGGGGCAGGAAATAGTCGCCGAGCAGCGGCTCGCCGCCGCCGAAGTTGATTTCAAAGACTTTTAATGCCGCCAGTTCGTCGGCGATGGCGCGGCACGCGTCGTAGGTAAGCTCGCCGGGGGAGGCTTCGCTGCTGGCGGAGAGGCAGTGAGTGCATCTCAAATTGCAGCGGTGGGTGATTTCCCAGGTGATGTTGACCGGCGCCGTCAGTGGCCATTCAGCGTACTTCACGGCAAATCACCCCGTTTCCGGTCAGGCGGTCGGTGAGTTTGGGGAGGGCGCGCTCGATAAGCTCGGCGGGGGTGCCGGTGCGCCCGGCGATGTCCGCCGCGATGGCGGGGAGCGTCCAGGTGCCGTCGAAGTGCCGGGGGTAGAGCCAGTCGCCGCTGCGCACGAAGCAGACCTTGTGACGCGGCCGGTGGTAGAAAAGCAGCCCCCAGCTTTCCTTTCTTACCTGGACTTGTTCGGCCAGACGGCAGGTCATGCTAGTAGACCCCGCAGACGCCGTCGATGGATAGCTCCTCGATGATGATTTCCTCGATGACCTGGGGCTCCTCGGCGGTCTCCGCTTCATTGGGCGGGGTTAACACCTTTTCTTTTTCCATTTTATCTTTACCTCCCGCCGGTTAGTTGGCGAGTTTCAACCCCTATTTTACAATGATTAGGGATTTCCTGCTACCCCCTCCCCCTCCGAGTAATCTATTCCCACCCAAGCCACCCTCGGCACATCAGCGGCTTAGCCCGTAGTTCTCCCCACCCCGAGAGGTGGGGGATGGCCGGTTTTTTCTTCCTCCCCCTAAGGGGAGTAGCCTGCGAAGAGGGGCGCCAGCCCCTCTTTTCTTATCTTCCCCCTTCCCCTCGAGGGGAAGGGGGATACAGGGGGATAGGGTGAAAATCATCAAAATCAAGAATTTTCAAGAAAAATCTAAAAATAATTGAAAAAGGTATTGACAAAGTTAATATTCATCGTTATAATATATTAAGAAAATCAATTGGTGAGTTAATAAAGTTAATAAATACCCTATCAGTGATTAAAGAAAGGAAGCCGGACATGAGCCCAGAGACCAAGGAATGGCACGAGCTGACCAGGATGACCCAGGGTAAGCCGCTGACGGTGGAGCGGGTGCGTCTGGCCGGTAGCGGCATCGCCATCGAGGGGAGCTTTACGCTGCCACCCCTGGCCGGCCTCTCCGCCGAAGACCAGGTCTTCGTCATGGCCTTCGTGCGCTGCCACGGCTCCATCAAGGACATGGAAGAGATGTTCGGCATCAGCTACCCCACCGTGAAGAACCGTATCAACCGCATCGCCAAGAAGCTGGAGTTCGTCGAGATTGTCGCCGTCTCTCAGCAGGAGGACGTCATCGCCGAGCTGGAGCGCGGCGATATCACCCCGGAAGAAGCCATAAGGAGGTTACAGCCATGAAATGGCCACCCATGTGGATACGCATCAAAATAAAGAGCGAGAAAACCCGGTTCGGGATATGGCTGCCTCTCTTTCTGCTCTGGCCGCTGGTGCTGGTGCTCCTCATCGCCTTCTCGCCATTCATCCTCATCGGCATCGCCATCCTCTGGCCGAGCGGCTGGGGCAGGCTGGCCTGGCTGGCGCTGCGGTCGGCCGGTTCGATTATCTGCGCCCTGCGCGGTCTGCGGGTGGACGTTGCCAAAGCGGGGCGTAACGAAATAGTGTATATTTCCGTCGTTTAGACGGTGAAGGAGGCAAGAAAATGTCCGATAGCAAGAAAAAAATCCTGGAAATGCTGGCCAAGGGGAAGATAAACGCCGACGACGCCTACCGCCTGCTCAGCGTGCTCGATGAGGGCGAGGGCAGCGAAGGCGAGCCGGCCAGGGCCGAGCCGGTCGCCGCCGGCAAGGGTAAGTACCTGCGCGTCAACGTCGTCCCCGACCCGGACTCACCCGCCGGTGAGCATGCCGACCGCGTCAACATCCGCGTGCCCATCTCGCTGGTACGGGCCGGCATCAAGCTGACGTCGCTGATACCGCCCGAGGCCAGGGACAAGGTCAACGATTCCCTTAAGGAAAAGGGCATCAACTTTGACGTGAACAACATCAAGGCCGAGGATATCGAGGAGCTCATCGAGGCCCTGGGTGACCTGGAGATTGATGTGACGGGCAGTAATGGCGAGAAGGTCAAAGTCTACGTGGAGTAGCCTGTTCCACGGCGATGGCCGTTTTATGACCGGTGCGGCGGGGGAGCCCCCTCCCCCCGCCGCTCCCCTTTTTAGATATCTATTCCCACCCGACCGCCCTCAACATCAACTGCTTAGCCCGTAGTATTCCCCGCCACACCCCCTCGGAGTTATCTATTCCCACCCAAGCCGCCCAGCATCATCCTCGGCTTAGCCCGCAGCTTTACCCCGCCCCGTCTCCTGCGTGAAGAGGAAAACGACCAGCGCCAGAAACGAAAGCCCCGCCCAGAAGACGAAGGGCAGACCGGCCCGGATGGGGGCGAAGGCGTTGCCCGCCGGCGGGGCGAAGGTATAGCCCACCCGCGTCATGGAATGGATAATGCCCACGGCGGTACCGGCGTAGGCCGGGCCGATGCCCGGCGTTTCCACGGTCATGGTGGCGGCCACCGCCCATATCATGTCGCGGAAGACCCCCGCCAGTACCGCCAGCGGCCAGACGGCCGGGCCGGTGGTCACCGCCAGCAGGCCCACGCTGACGACGGTAACCAGCAGCCCCGGCAGCACCACGGCCTTGCGCCGCCCCAGCCGGTCGGAGAGGAGGCCCAGGGGTATTGCCGCGGCCGAACCGGCGGCGTTGAGGGCGGCCAGGGCGCCGTCGGCGGCGGCGGGCGTCCAGCCACTGTTACGCAGGTAGAGGGGCAGGTAGCCGATAACGCCCTTGTTGCCCCCGGCGAAGCCCATCATCGCCAGGGCGATGAGCCAGACGCCGCGGCTGCGGGTGACGCGGGCCAGGGCCGTCTTGGTGGCTGGTGTGGCGGTGGGGTCGGCGGGTTGCTTGAGCGCCGGGGCGGTCAGCCACCAGATAACGCCGATGAGGGCCGAGAGCCCCCCGTAGAAGAACATGACGTGCCGCCAGCCGCCCAGCCAGGGGGAGAGCACCGTGGCGCTGAGCATCGTCCCCAGCATAAGGCCCCCGCCCACCGAGGTGGTGAGAATCCCCTGGGCCGTCCCCAGGCCCCGGTCGTGGAACCAGAGACTGGTGTTTTTCACCACGACCACGGGCACCGCCTCGCTGGCCAGGCCGAAGAGGAGCGAGGTAATCGTCAGGCTGGTGAAGCCGTCGGCCAGCCCCCGCAGGGTGCCGAAGATGCCCGCCAGCAGGCAGACCGCCACCAGGACGGGCCGGGTGCCGAAGCGGTCGGCCAGGAGACCGGCGGCGAAGATGCTGAAGATGCCGGCCACCGACCCGGCCCCCCAGACCGTGCCTATCTGGACGATGCTCAGGTTCAGCTCGCTGGCAATCTCGCTGAAGAGCACCGGCAGGCACGACGTGGCCATGGCGAAGACGACGAAGTTGACCGCGGCCCCCAGGCCGACGACGTACCAGCGCTGCCCCCCGGGGGCGTTAGTAATCATAGACGTTAGCCGTTACCCGAATACCGTTCACATCATGACGCTGCCGCCGTTGACGATGATGTACTGCCCGGTGATGAAGTCCGCATCCGCCGAGGCCAAAAAGACCGCCGTCCCGGGCAGGTCGTCGGGCTCCTCGCGGCGCTTGAGGCACTGGGCCGCGACGGTGGCCTCAAAGGCGGTCGTGTTGCCGTCCTCCCCTAGGCTGGCCTCGGTGGCGGTGAGCCCCGGCCCGATGCTGTTGACGTTGATACCGGCTGGCCCCAGTGCCCGCGCCAGCACCTGCGTGAGGGCGTAGACGGCCGCCTTGCTGCAGGCGTAGGCCAGCAGGTTGACCGCCCCGGCCACCTTGAAGACATCCGAGGCGATGTTGATAATCTTGCCCCTGCCCGCCTTGACCATGATGGGGGCGATGGCCTGGCAGCAGAGGTAAGTCCCCCGCACGTTCACCGCGAACATGCGGTCCCAGTCCTCTACCTTCCAGGCGTCCCAGGGCCGCCGCGCCACGCCGTAGTACCTGGCGGCGTTGTTGAGGAGGATGTCCACGCCGCCGTAGCGTTTGACGACCTCTTTGGCCATCTGCCGCGTGTCTTTCTCCTCGGAGATATCGGTGCGCAGGGCGTAGGCCTCCCCGCCTTTATCCCGTATTGCCTGCGCGGTGGCCTCGGCCCGCTCCTCTGATATATCGGGCAGCAAAAGTTTGGCGCCCTCCGCGGCGAAGCGTAGCGCGAAGGCCTTGCCCAGGCCGCGGCCCGCCCCGGTGATGATGGCTACCTTATCCTTGAGTACCGGCGACATGTGCGCCTCCTTTCCCGGCGGGATGCCCGCCCCCTGACTGGGCTGATTTTACCCCCAAGGCGCGGCGGCGGTCAACGTAGCCCCGGCGCCTGATAAAAGTTTGACAATAATTACAGAAGCGTTGTAAGCTTCTAGGGAAACTGACCTGTTAGAATTATTCCAATTATTTCTAAGGAGGATACGCACATGGCACATGGCTTTATGGGGAAGATACTCTGGGTAGACCTCTCCCAAAAGCAGACCAAGGACGAGCCGCTCGACGAAAAGATGGGCCGCGATTTCCTGGGTGGCTACGGGCTAGGCGCCAGAATCCTCTTCAGCCGCCAGAAGGCCGGCGTTGACCCGCTGGGGCCGGAGGCCATCCTGGGCCTTACCACCGGCGTCCTCACCGGCACCGACGCCCTGGGCGGCTCCCGCTACATCATGGTGGGCAAGTCCCCCCTGACGGGCGGCTGGGGCGATGCCAACTCCGGCGGCAACGTCGGCCCGTACCTCAAGTTTGCCGGCTACGACGCGGTCTTCTTCACCGGCATCGCCGACAAGCCCGTCTACCTGCTCATCGATAACGGCAAGGCGGAGATTAAAGACGCCGCCCATCTCTGGGGCAAGGATACCTTCGAGACCCAGGACATCCTGCGCGAGGCCCACGGCAAAGACCTGGAGGTGGCCTGCATCGGCCCCTCGGGGGAGAAAATGTGCCGCGTCGCCGCGGTGATGAACAACAAGGGCCGCGCCGCCGGGCGCTCCGGCCTGGGCGCCGTGATGGGCTCCAAGAAGCTCAAGGCCATTGCCGTCAAGGGCAATATGAAGGTGCCCGTGGCCGACCCCGAGAAATCCGCCGCGATGCGCAAGAAGCACCTGGCCAACATGGGCCCCAACGTGCAGTTCATGCGTAAGTTCGGCACGCCCTTCCTCTTCAACATGTGCTGCGAGGTCGACGACGCCCCCTGCAAGAACTGGGCGGGCGCGGCGGTAATCGATTTCCCCGACTACAAGGACATCGGCGCCGAGAACGTCGAGCCGCAGCAGCAGCGGAACTATGCCTGCTGGCACTGCCCCATCGGTTGTGGGGGGGTGATGAAAGAGGGTACCGGCGAGTACCAATACGGCGCCGAAGCCCATAAGCCCGAATACGAGACCCTGGCCATGTTCGGCGCCAACTGCCTCAACCATAACCTGGCCTCCATCATCAAGGCCAACGATATCTGCAACCGCAACGGGCTGGATACCATCTCGGCCGGAGCGGCCATCGCCTTCACCATCGAGTGCTACGAAAACGGCCTCATCACCAAAGAGGACACCGGCGGCCTGGAGATGACCTGGGGCAACCACAAGAATATCATCGCCATGACCGAGAAGCTGGCCAAGCGCGAGGGCTTCGGCGATATCATCGCCGACGGCGTCAAGAAGGCCGCGGAGAGGGTCGGCAAGGGCTCGGAGAAGTACGCCATGCACATCGGCGGGCAGGAAGTCCCCGCCCACGACTCGCGCGGCGGCCCCCATTTCGGTATCGGCTACGGCGCCGAGCCGACCCCGGCCCGGCACACCCAGGGTGGCGAAGGCCCCCTGCCCCCCGGGGCCTTGCCCGAATACGACCGCGGCGCCATGAAGGGGCGCGGCAAGCCGCACAAGATAGGCGCCAACATCACCCAGGCCTACAACGCCGCCGGCATCTGCATGATTGTCCTCGGCGACGGCTACGGCTCCTTCGACGACTTCATCGAGGCCATGCAGACCATCACCGGCTGGGACATCACCAAGGACGAGCTGCTCAAGACCGGCGAGCGCATCGACGCCATGCGGCAGGCCTTTAACATCCGCGAAGGACTCAAGACCCCCTGGCAGTTCCCCGACCGCATGATGGGCATCCCGCCCAAGACGGAGGGCCCCCGCGCCGGGATAACCCTGAACCGCGACGAGATGTTCAACGAGTACTATGAGGCCATGGACTGGGATACCAGGACGGGTAAGCCCAGCCAGCAGCGGCTGGAGGAGCTTGGCCTGAGCGACGTGGCCAAGGTACTCTACGCCTAGACAAACCACCGAACCAGTCGGATAATCGTCATAGAAAAGGCCCCCGGATTTCCGGGGGCCTCGGTTTTTAATCGTGGGCGTGGGCGTGATTTGATTTACCGCCCGTCCACAGCAGCGGAAAGACGACATCGCTGACGCAGCAGGGAATCCACACCGCCAGGAAGAGAAACACCAGGAGAACGGGCAGCAGCGGCAGCCAGTCGGCGGTGCCGAAGGCGGTAAAGCCGAAGAGCGAGGCCCAGGTGCTCAGCAGCACGTGGGTCAGGTGGGGCAGCCTGGTATGCGGCCGGAAAAGCCCGATGCCGATGCCGACGATGGCAGCTGAATTTACCATGACCCACTCCGGCGCGCCGATGTAGGGCATGATTTCCGTCTCGATAAAGGGCAGGTGGAAGTGCATGGCTATCTGCAGGCTCTGCCCCTCCAGGTAGGGGATGATAGCGTCGCTCAGGGTGGCGATGCCCACCGAGCCGACGTAGCCGATGATAACCGCCAGCCAGAGCCGCCCCGACTTGTTGCGGCGGTACATGGCCGTGGTCACCAGGGCGCTGAAGACGACGTGGAGGGGGTGGAAGGTGTAGAAAAGGGCCTCGGAAACGGGCTGGGGGGTATTGGCCAGCGAGACGATGGCCATGGCGCCGACACCGATGACTGCCCCCAGACCGGTAAAGGGGATGTGGTGCAGCAGCTCCCGCCCGATGCGTCTCAGCATGGCTGCCCTACCCTCCGGCCGCCCGCTGCCGGCACTGGCGGCACTGCCCGACGAACTCCAGCAGGTGACCGTTAATCCTGAAGCTGGTCTCCCGCGCCAGCCGCGCCTCCAGCTTGGCCAGGTCGCAGGCGGTAAAATCGATGACGGTGCCGCAGTCGGAGCAAATCAGGTGGTGGTGGTGCTCGGCGGGGCGGCGCATCAGGTAGCTGCGGCAGTTGCCCCCGGCGTGCATCTCGCAGATGAGACCCAGCCCGGCCAGCAGCTCCAGGGTGCGGTAGATGGGCACCAGGCCGAGGCCGGGGTGCTCGGCGCGCACGCGGCGGTGGATGGCCGCCGGGGTGAGGTGCTCGCGGCTCCGGGCGATGGCGCTGAGGATGGAGCGGCGCTGGGGGGTAATCTTGAAGCCGCGCCGCCGCAGGATTCTCTCGATGCGTTTTTCTGAGTAGACCATCCGAGCCGCCAGTTGAAAACGATTTTCAACTGGCAGTCTAGCATTCCGTAGGTATCTTGTCAAGGTGGGGAGGGCTTTCCCCGCCACCACACCCCATCGGAGCAATCTATTCCCACCCTAGCCGCCCTCGGCGCATCGGCGGCTTAGCCCGTAGCTTGCCCACCCCTTTGCCCCCGCCGGGAGGTGGGGTAAAAACACAGGGATAAGCCCGAGAAGCCCCGGGGCGGGTTTGGGTGGGAAAGAAAATCACCGGGCGGGGTGGTGGAGTGGGGAGTAACCAGCATTCTCAGGCACGCGAGCCCCCACGCCCACTTGATAAATTCACGTTGTGATAGTATAGTTTAACCGATGCCTCCACTACTGATGGAAGACTTCAAATTGGTCATTAAGCCCGGCGCATCCCGGCTGCTGACACGGATAAGCCGCCTCCTCGCTCAAGAAGGTATCCCGGCGTACCTTGTTGGCGGCTTCGTGCGCGACGCGCTCCTAGGGCGGCCCACCGCCGATATTGATATTGCTGTCCCCGACGCCCTGACAACGGCCCCCGGGGTCGCCAAGGCCCTGGGTGGCACCGCTTTCGTCCTTGACGCCGCCGGGGCGGCGCGCGTCGTCCTGCCGGACAAAGAGTGGCAGCTGGATTTCACCACGCTCCAGGGGGATATTGAGGCCGACCTCGCCCGGCGCGATTTCACTATTGACGCCATGGCCGTTCCCCTCGCCGACGGGCTGGATAGGGCTGGAGGCAATATCATCGACCCTTACGGCGGCCGGAAAGACCTGGAGCGTAAGCTCGTCAGGGCTGTGGGCAAAGATATCTTTCGTGACGATGCTGCCCGCCTGCTGCGGGCGGTGCGCCTGGCCGCCGAGCTGGATTTTAGCATCGAAAGTCACACCGAAGCCCTGATGAAACGGGACACTCATTATATCTCCGGCGTCGCCGGCGAGCGGGTGCGGGAGGAGCTTTTGCGCCTGCTGGCTGTGCCCGGTGCCGGGCCGCGGCTAGGCTACCTGGATAAGGTGGGGCTGCTCATGGCGCTGGTGCCGGAGCTTGGTCCCGCCCGGGGCGTCAGCCAGCCCAAGATTCACGTCTGGGATGTCTTGGAGCATTCCATCCAGACGGTGGCCGCCGTCGAGTTTGTCCTGCGGGAAAACGACTGGGAATACGCCAGTAACGATACTTTGAATGAAATCCCCTGGTCGGCGGAAATAAGCCAGCACTTCGACCGGGAGGTAAGCCCCGGCGGCACGCGCCGGACGCTGCTCAAGCTGGCGGCCCTGCTCCACGATATCGCCAAGCCCCAGACCCGGCAGCTCGACGCCGACGGCCGGGCGCGTTTTCTGGGACACCCGCAGCAGGGTGCCGCCGCCGCGGCGACCATTATGGAGCGGCTGCGCTTCAGCCAGCGCGAGATAAAGCTGGTGGAGCTATTGGTAAAATATCACCTCCGCCCCCTGCAAATGAGCCACGAGAGACTGCCCACCCGCCGCGCCATCTACCGCTATTTCCGCGATACGGGCGAGGCGGGCATCGACCTGCTCTACCTCTGCCTGGCCGACCACCTGGCCACGCGGGCGAGGGGGCTGGACGCCGACCAGTGGCGGCAGCACGCCGCCATGACCGCCTACGTGCTGGAAAAGCACCGCGAGGAAGAAAGTATCACCGCCCCGCCCAGGCTTATCGACGGGCACGATATCATGCGGGAGTTCGGTCTCGAACCAGGACCGGCCGTGGGGGAGTTGCTGGAGGCCCTGCACGAGGCGCAGGCCGCCGGGGAAGTGACCACCCGCGAGCAGGGGCTGGAATATCTCCGCCGCTATAAGGGCCGCCATTGAACCTAGACAGGGAGAGTCATGTCGCGAGGTAACATCACCGTCCTGGTGCTGATACTCATCATCTTCAGTTTCGGCCTGTGGGTCCTGCTGCCGCTGCAGGGCGAGCGCCTCGGCCGGACGGGGCTGCACCTGGGGCTCGACCTGGTCGGCGGGGTGCACCTGGTCTACCAGGCCGATTTTGAGAACATTGACCCCGATAACCGGGCGGCGGTGATGGACCGGGCGCTGGTTACCATCCAGAACCGTATCGATAAGTACGGCGTGGCCGAACCGATTATCCAGCAGCTGGGGAGCGACCGCATCCTGGTGCAGCTGCCCGGCTTTACCGATATCGATGCCGCCAAGAGCCTGGTGCAGCAGACCGGCTTTCTGGAGTTCCGCCAGGTGGAGTTCAGTAACGGGGAGGCAGTTACACTCAACGACTATCTGCAGCAGGAAGACGTCCACTTCCTCGACGCCGCCGAGACCGACGGCCGGATATTTGTCACCACGAACGAACAGGGGAAAAACCAGACCGTCGGCTATCTGAAATTTGAAGACGGCGCCTATCACTTTGAAGACGCCGCGGGCAACGCCGTCGCCGCCGATACCCTGAGTGATTACGCCACCGCCGTCGCCTGGATTAAGGCGCGGGGCGATGACGGCACCCCGCTCACCGGCGAGCTCCTGGCCGATGCCGAGCCCCTTGTTGACCAGTCGGAGGTTGTCCCCAAGTACGTCGTCAGCATCAAGTGGAACGACGAAGGCAGCACCATCTTCGACGAGGTCGCCAGCCGGCTCTATAACTCCGGCGCCTACGGCACGCTGCACCGCGCCCTGGGCATCTTCCTCGACGATACCCTGCTCTCGGCGCCGCAGATTCTTCAGGCGAGCTACGGGGGCAGCGGCCAGATAACCGGCGATTTCACCCCCGACGAGGCGTCGGAGCTGGCCAACCTGCTCCAATCCGGCGCCCTGCCCATGCCGCTGATACAGCCGCCCCTCTTTGAGGAAAAGGTCTCGGCCACGCTGGGGGCCCAGTTCATCGAGCTGAGCTGGCTGGCCGGTCTCATCGGTATTATCCTGGTGATGCTCTTCATGATAGCCTATTACCGCCTGCCCGGCCTGGTCTCGGCGCTGGCCCTGGTCTTCTACGGCGTGATTATGCTGATGCTGTTCAAGCTGATACCGGTCACCCTCAGCCTGGCCGGCATCGGCGGTTTCATCGTCTCCATCGGCATGGCCGTGGACGCCAACGTCCTCATCTTCGAGAGGCTCAAGGAAGAGCTGCGGTCGGGGCGGACGCTGGGCGCCGCCATCGAGACCGGCTTCAAGCGCGCCTGGGCGGCCATCTGGGACAGCAACGTCACCACCTTGATTGTCTGTATCATCCTCTACTGGCTGGGCAGCAGCATCGTGGCCAGTGCCCCGGTCACGGGCTTTGCCCTGACACTGGGCATCGGCGTGGTCATCAGCATGTTCACCGCCATCGTGGTCACCCGCACGCTGCTCCGCTTCCTCATTCACAGCGGGCTGCAACGGCAGATGGCGCTCTTTAACGTCTACAGGGGTAAACGGTAATGTTCGATATCATCGGCAAGAGGTTCTGGTACTTTCTCATCTCCGGTGTGGTCATCCTCATCGGGGTTATCTCGCTGGCGACATTCGGGCTGCCCGCCGGGATTGAGTTCGGCAGCGGCTCGATACTGACGGTCAAGTTCGTCGCCGACGTGGGCCAGGGAGACCTCGAGAGTGAGCTGGCCGACCTGGGCTACGCCAACGCCCTTGTCCAGCAGACCCAGCCGACGGGGAGCTACATCATCCGCACGGAGCGCCTTGACGAGGCACAAGCTGCCCAGTTGAAGACCGATTTGAACGCCGCCTTCGGCGCCTTCGACGGCGAGCCTTCCAGCCAGGACGTTTCCCCGATGATTGCCGCCGAGACGCGCACCAATGCCATCATCGCCGTGGCCGTGGCCGCCGTGGGCATCCTGCTCTACGTCACCTGGGCCTTCCGGCGCATGCCCCGGCCCTTCCACTACGGCACCTGCGCCATCGTCGCCCTGGTGCACGACGCCCTGGTGGTGATGGGGATTTTCTCCATCGTCGGCGCCATCCTGCACTGGGAAATCAACCTCATGTTCATCACCGGTATCCTGGCGGTCATCGGCTACAGCGTCAACAACACCGTGGTCATCTTCGATAGAATCCGCGAGAACCTGACCAAAAACGCCAGTGCCGGCTTCGAGACCGTTGTCAACAACTCCCTGGTGGAGACCCTGAGCCGCTCCGTCAACACCAGCCTGACCACCTTCATCGTCGTCCTGGCGCTGCTGCTCTTCGTGGGGGCCAACATCCAGAACTTCGTCATCGTCCTCATCATCGGCATCATCGCCGGTACCTTCAGCTCCATCTGCATCGCGCCGTCGCTGCTGGTGGTGTGGGACAATAACGAGTGGGGCCGGTTCCTCTTCTGGCGCAAGCCCGCCCCGGCCAAGGCCTGAAGGTGGTGGGCCATGTTCTCCGGCAGAAGTGGCGCCGCCCGGCTCTCCCTGATTATCGTCGTCGGCCTCATTATCATCAAGGTTACCGTCGGTGCTATCACCGGCAGCCTGAGCGTCCTGGCACAGGCGACCGATAGCTTCCTCGACCTCTTTGCCGTCGGTATTACCTTCCTGGCCGTGCGCATCGCTGTCCGCCCCGCCGACGAAGGGCACCCCTTCGGGCACGGCAAGACCGAGAACATTGCCGCCATCGTCCAGGCGGCGCTGATATTCATTGCCTCCGGCTCCCTCATCTACGCGGCGGTGCGCCACATCCAGAGTGGCGCCGCCCTGGAGCTGACCGAGGCCGGCGCGGCCGTCATGGCCGTTTCTATCCTCGCCAGCGTCTTCCTGGCCCGCCACCTGCACCGGGTGGCCCGGGAGGAGGACTCGATGGCGCTGGAGGCCAACGCCCGCAACATCGCCGCCGATGTCTACTCCGCGGCGGCAGTGCTGGTGGGCCTGCTGGTGGTGCGCTTCACCGGCTGGACCATTATCGACCCCATCCTGGCCGTCCTGGTGGCCCTCTTCCTCATCAAGGTGGCCTTTGACGTGCTGCGGAAATCGCTGGGGGGTCTGGTGGACGTCAAGCTCCCTGACGAAGAAGAAAGCGCCGTGCGGGCGGCCATCGCCGAGCACTTCGGCGGGGAGGTGGTGAGCTTTCACAAGCTGCGCACGCGCAAGGCGGGCAGCCAGCGCTACATAGATTTACACCTGGTAATGCCCAAGCACATCACCCTGGCGGCGGCCCACGACATGTGCGAGCACCTGGAGGTGGATATCGAGCACCGGCTCAACCGCACTGACGTGACCATTCACGTGGAGCCCTGCGACGAAAACTGCGACCAGTGCGACCTCACCTGCGAGGAGAGGAAGAAGTAGGGAGGCAGGCTACGGGCTAAGCCGCGGATGCACCGAGGGCGGCCTGCCCGCCTGCGCTAAAGCTCCGGAGGGTAAAGGTGGGGATAGATATCTAAACCGCCCCCACGTAGTCAATAATCCCCTTGACGATGAACTGCCCCCCGAAATAGAGCAGCGCCAGGCTCAGGGCGATGAAGACCCACTCCTGTACCCGCTGTCCCCAGAATTTATGCGTCCGGTAGACGCTGAAAGAAACCAGCGAGAGCCAGACCAGGTCGCAGAGCCAGTGCACCACGATGAAGAGCGGCAGGCCCCAGACGCCCACTGCCCCCAGAAAGTTCAGCAGCAGCAGGCTGCCCACCGTCACCCACCACACCAGAAAGAACGGGTTGAGGCCGCTCATGAGGATGCCGGCCGTAAAGGCGTTATAGCTGGTATCCTTGCCCTTGCGGGCCAGCTCTTTCCGGGCGCGGAACAGCCCGGCGCCCATCCAGACAATCATGCCCCCGCCCAGCACGCTGAGCACGAGCTGCACGATGGCGTTTTCGAAGAACTGCGCCAGGCCAAAGTAGACCAGCAGTATCAGTGGCACCTCGATGACGGCGTGCCCCAGCGAGACCCACACCCCGGCCCAGGGGGACTTCAGGCTCTTGGCCAGGGTGACGGTGAACATCGGCCCCGGCATCATGACGCCGGAGAGCGAGGTAACGACGACGGTTCCCAGTGCTGCTAGCATAAAGAATCTCTTTTCATTATAACATTTAGCTACGATTCATATTAAGCTTGATTGCTCGGCGGGGGATTTTTTTACCTCACCCCCTGTGTCCCCCTCTCCAAACTGGAGTAATAGATTACCCGGTCTCGTTTTGTTTGGAGAGGGGGAACTTAAATTAAAAGAGGGGCTTAGCCCCTCTTAGACACCCTTTGGGGGGCATAACTCCGGGCTAAGCCGCCGATGGCGCGAGGGCGGCTTGGGTGGGAATAGATAACTCCGTCCCTCTCCCCCTTAGCTTGAGTTCGTGATATTCATGCACTATTATGGAACTAAGACTCAAGCCAGAGGGGAGGGGCCAGTTGTCGCTGGATATCACCAAGGTGGCGGCGCAGGTGGGCGCCATGATTGCCGGGCTCAGAGACCGGCGCGCCGAGCGTGAGAAGCGCCGTGACTTCGCCTTGCGCACACTGACCGACCCGGCCATCGACCTGGCGGCACTTAAGAAGAAAATCGCCGCCGCCCGGACGACCTGGCTCGTGGCCGGTCTGACGGAGGGGCTCGCTCAGCGCTACCCCGCCCCATCGCCCCCCGCCGATTTCACTGTCCTGGCCAGCGACGGCTCGCACATCGAGGTCGACCGCCACCGGGCGGCCCGTTGCTACCTGATTAATATCGGCACGGTGGCCCTCCGCTACGGCCGCCAGCCGGACGCCCGGCTCGCCAGCACCCCTCGTCTCTACGCCGCCGATGAAGAACTGGTCATCGCGCCGCCGGGAGGGGGGCGCGAGCAGATGGTAGAGGGGGCCGTGCTGGGCATCCGGCGCTCCGTGGAGGAATGCCGGGCGCTGGCCGAATTGTCCGCCGACCTGCCCGCCGGGAGCCGGGCGCTGGCCCTGCTCGACGGCACCCTCATCCTCTGGGGTCTGGAAGGCTACCCCGAGTTCGTTACCGAGGCGCTGCTGACCAACGGCCTGTTGCCCTGCCTGGACGCCATGCAGAAGCTCAATAATGACCGCCGTCTGGCCCTGGCCAGCTACATCAGCTTCCCCCGCTCCACCGACGTCGTCAACGTGCTGCGGGTGTCCATCTGCCCTAGCGACGTCCCCGATTGCGACCGCGACTGCCCGCCGGGACGGGAGCGCCGTTGCGAGGCGGTGGCCGGCGTGCGCGACCGCGACCTCTTCATGAGTTTGCTGGCAAACGGGGAGAGGTCGGCGCTGTTTGTCAGCCCCTCCAAGATAACGGCCCGTTACGGGGCGCACCGCGTCTATTTTTTCTACCTGCGGGTGGATGGGGAAATCGCCCGCATCGAGGTGCCGCAGTGGGTGGCCGAAGACGGCAAGCTTCTCGATTTAACGCACTCGTTAGTGCTCGACCAGTGCCGGCGCGGCCACGGCTACCCGGTGGCGCTGGCCGAGGCCCACGAGCAGGCGGTGGTCACCGGGGCCGACCGCGAGACTTTCTGGGAGCTGGTGGAGGCGGCCCTGGTGGCGGAGAAAATGCCCGGCACCGGCTCCGCCAAGAGCTTCAGCAAGCGGACGAGGTGGGTGTGAGGGTTGATTGCTAACAGCATGCTGAAAGGGAGGACAAGATGAAAGGATTAGTGATTTCCGCCGTGACCGTGCTGGGGATTGGCCTGGTCGCGGCTATTGTCTGGGGAGTCCTCGTCAACCAGGACAAAAACACCCTGAGCGTGGAATTGGAGGGTACCAAGGCTTCTCTGGCCTCGGTGCAGACGGAACTGGCTACCACTAAAGATGCCCTGCAGGCCAAAGGGGCAGAGCTCGACGCCACCGAGGATACGCTGGCCTCGGTGCAGGGAGAGCTCGACGCCACGCAGGCCAAGTTGGCGACCACGCAGACCGCGCTGGCTTCCACCCAGCAGAGCCTGGCCACCACGCAGGACGAGCTGGACAGCGCCAACCAGTCGCTGGCCTACATGGAGCAGAACTGGTCAAGCCTGGAGGACGACCTGAAGGACACGCAGCAGCAGTTGGACGTCGCCCTGGAGACCCTGGACGGGCTGGGGATTACCCTCTCCGCCAGCCGCGACTGCTACGACGTGACTCTGGTTGACAATCCCGCGGCCACCAACCCCACCTTCGACGAGCTCAAGGCCTTTCTGGCCCAGGACCTGACCGAACAGCATACCTATATCCTGGACGTGTACGATTGCTCGCAGTTCTCCCGCGATATTCACAATAACGCCGAGGCGGCCGGAATCCGCGCCGCAGAGGTGCAGGTCTTTTTCTGGGGCGAGTGGGATGGCCACGCCCTCAATGCCTTCATCACCACCGACCACGGGCTGGTCTACGTGGACTGTACCGGGTCGCCGGACACCATTGCCCGCGTCAAGGTCGGCAAGGAATACCGCGCCGTGGAGGTGTACCGGGTGACCCCGGCCAACATCCGTAACGATGCCTGGTGGGACAACCTGACCAGCTATTACTACTTTTCCTCCAATATCCCTGGCGGGCACAGCATTACCGATGAGATAGAGATTTTCTGGTGAGGGGGAGGTTAGGTTTTAAAGGGGATTTTCCTTTTAAAGATTTCCTGAATAAATAACCGGGGGTAAAGGGGGGAATGATTTGTGGGTTGTCTTGGTGCGTTGTTGTTGTTACCGTTTACTGGTGCAAGTTGGCTTGCTCTAATAATAGTTAATGCGTGTGCTAAAAAAGGTGGCGGGATGCGGTTATTGGGCGTTGTTGCTTCTTTTGCTCTAGGTGGTGTATGTGTGGGTTTAGGATACTGGGGGGCTTTCGAAGGTTATACTGAATGGAGGGGAAATGAACTATATCAAGTCACATACCCAGTATGGGGATGGATTGGGATTGTTATTGGTGGAATTATCATTGTCTTTCTTAGCTTGCGGGCTTTAACAACAAGCAGACAAGAAATAGAGCTAGAGGAATTGGAAGAAGAGTTAAAAAAAGCAAGGAAAGAAGCCGCATGGGAAGCAGTTAAAGAAATGGCAAAGGAAATGCTTGCACAGGATAGGATTGATGATTTAGAGGAATACAAGCAGATAGTTAAGGTATTAGAACGGGAACCTCTAGATAGTGAAGCATCAGAGTTAGTAAACCAGTTGAAAAAATTAAAAAAGAAACAAGAGAGACTCTTTAAGTAAAACAGGAGGCCACCAATGGGCACTAAAGGCAGGAAGAACGTCAAGAAACCCAAGCAGGCTAAAGCCAAGAAGGCGGAAGCCCCCAAGAAAAAATAGCCCGCCCGTACTATAATAGCTTATGGGGAGTTTGAGGGGCGAAGCCCCTCATACATAAAATTCCCCCTCTCCTGCGGAACGCCTCGCCAGGAGAGGGGGATACAGGGGGTGAGGTTAAATCAATAGCCAGCCTCAAAATAAAATCGCCGAGGTCATCGAGGCCTCAACCGCTCGGTTCACCGCCGAGTGCTACCAGCTCTACGGCCTGCCGCCGCTGGGCAGCTTGGTAAAGACGGGGGACATCTACGCCGTCGTCGCCGGGGCGCAGACGGCCAGCCTGGAGCCGGGGCGGCGGGCCATCGCCCGAGGCAAGGACGAGCCCAGCGAAGCGGCCGTTTACGAAGCCAGCCCCCAGCTTACCCGCCTGCTGCGCAGCGAGTTCACGGCGGTGGTGGTGGGGCATAAGGACGGCGATAAATTACGCCAGTACCTGCCCCCGCAGCCGGCCCGCATCCACGGCTTCGTCTACTTATGCCCGCCGGAGGAGGTCAAGGAGTTCGGCCGGTCGTTCGCCTTTCTCAATATTTTGCTCAACGAGAGCCTCCCCGTCCCCGCCGAGGAGCTCATCGCCGCCTGCCTGCGCCAGCTGAGCGCGGCCCACGGGGACGGG
Organism: Dehalococcoidales bacterium; assembly: GCA_034420195.1. Lineage (GTDB taxonomy): Bacteria > Chloroflexota > Dehalococcoidia > Dehalococcoidales > RBG-16-60-22 > DAOUEH01. The sequence continues at coordinate 785 of DAOULO010000017.1, read as the reverse complement.
CGCGCCTTTCTGGTGGCGGCGGGCAAAGAACTGGCCGGGCTCTTGAGCGGCGATTATATAAAGCTCAAGAATATCCTGGGGAGGCTGCCATGACCGACCGGCTCGGCATCGTTACCAGCGCCTCGCTGGAAAAAGGCGTTGACGTGCGGCTGGACGCGTCCGTCTCGGTGGAGGACATGGTGGTGGGGCGCTACGTCACCATCGAGGGGCAGAAGCGCCGCTTCCTGGGGATGATAACCGACGTCTCCCTGGGCGTCACCGACCCGCAGCTGAGCATCTCCCCGCCCCAGGCCGACCCCTTTATCGCCGAGGTGCTCGCCGGCACCAGCACCTTCGGGCAGATACACGTCTTCCCGCGCCTGACCATCGGCGGCGATAAGGAAAGCATCCTGGAAGGCCCCCAGCCGGTCAAGACCATCCCGGCCCATTTCTCGCCGGTCAACCTCACCTCGGAGGCCGACATGGAAGGCGTCTTCGGCAAGGAGGACGGCGCCCGCTTCCACGTGGGCAACCCGCTGGACATGGAGCTCAAGCTCTGCCTCGACCTGGAAGAGTTCGTCAAGCGCTCTAACGGCATCTTCGGCAAGAGCGGCACCGGCAAGACCTTTCTCACCCGGATTTTGCTCATCGGCATGCTGCAGAAGAGCAAGGCGGTGAATCTAATCTTCGATATGCATAATGAGTACGGCTGGATGGGCACCGACGAGAGGGGAAAGGGTGTCAAGGGCTTGAAACCACTTTTCCCCTCTAATGTAGCCGTATTTACCCTCGATGAAGTCAATTCA
>DAOULO010000016.1:0-53665 GCA_034420195.1 Dehalococcoidales bacterium | reverse complement strand
CATCGAAGCCGAGGAAATCGAGCAGTTCGACCCCGAGCACCTCAGCTTCTTTAATATCAACACCCAGGAAGACCTGGAGAGGGCCAGGCGGATTGCCGGAGGAGCCAGCGACTGATGATAAGCGTTGAGGAAGCCCTGGAGAAGATACTCGGCGAAGTGAACGTCCTGGAGGCCGCGCCCGTACCTATCCTGGAGTCGCTGGGGCAGGTGCTGGCCGAGGACATCGTCGCCGACATCAACGTGCCGCCGCTGGATAACTCCGCCATGGACGGCTACGCCTGCCGCGCCGCCGATACCGCCGGCGCCAGCCCCAAGAACCCGGTCATCCTGCGCGTGATTGATACCGTCATGGCCGGCTCTATTTCCCAGCGCGAGATAACGAAAGGTACGGCCAGCCGCATCATGACCGGCGCTCCCGTCCCCCGTGGCGCCGATTGCGTGGTGCAATTCGAGCATACTGACGAGGCCGAGCGCCGCACCACCCAAGCCGATAAGCCCCCTGCCGAGGTGGGCATCCTGGAAGAAGCCAGGCCGGGGCTTAACGTGCGCCGCGCCGGCGAGGACATCGCCAGAGGCGACGTCGTCTTAAAGAAAGGCACCGTCATCCGCCCCGCCGAAATCGGTGTCATGGCCTCACTGGGCTGTAGCGGCGTCCGCGCCATCCGCCGCCCGGTGGTAGCCGTCCTCTCCACCGGCAACGAGCTGATCCCCATCAACGAGCCCCTCCCCGAAGGCAAGATACACGATAGCAACGCCTACGCCATCGCCGCCCAGGTAAAACGCTGCGGGGCCGTCCCCAAGGTGCTGGGCATCGCCCGCGACGACGAGGCCGAGCTAATAGCCAAGCTGAAGCTGGCACGGGACGCCGATATGCTGCTGACCACCGGCGGCGTCTCCATGGGCGATTACGACATGGTCAAGGACATTCTGGCCCGCGACGGTGAGATGGTCTTCTGGAAGGTGCGTGTCAAGCCGGGGAAGCCGCTGGCCTTCGGCAAGCTGAAAGCCACCGGCGACGACGGACGTACCCGGACTATCCCCCACCTGGGGCTGCCCGGCAACGCCGTGAGCTGCATGGTCAGCTTTGAATTATTCGTGCGACCGGCCATCCTCAAGATGATGGGTAAGCGCCACCTGGCCCGCCCCACCGTGCCCGCCGTCATGGAAGACGACGTCCAGAACAACGCCGGTCGCCGCATCTACGACCGGGCCATCGTCGCCCGGCGCAACGGCCGCTACTACGCCCGTCTCACCGGGGCGCAGGGCTCCGGGATGCTCACCTCAATGAGCCTGGCCAACGGGCTGGTGCTCATCCCCGAAGACCGTAAAGAGGTAAAGAAAGGCGAGACCGTCCAGGCCATCATGCTGGACTGGAACGAGGAAGTCGGCATTTAGCCGTAATATTAAGTCTGTAAACGAAAAATGCGTTCGATAATTTCTGTCGTGGGTAAATCGCACGCCGGCAAGACGACCCTGCTGGAGAAGCTCATCGCCGAGCTCAAGGGGCGCGGCTACCGGGTGGCCATCGTCAAGCACTCGCACCACGCCGACGACCTGGACACCGCCGACAAGGACACCTGGCGCTTCACCAAAGCCGGCAGCGCCCTTTCGGCCATCAACTCGCTCGACCACCTGGCCGTCTACCGGCGCACCGAGCACTACTTCGACCCGCGGGAAATCGCCGACTACATCCACTGGGACTACGATTTTATCCTCACCGAAGGCTTCAAGAGCAGTCACTACCCCAAGATTGAAGTCCACCGCCGCGAGCAGGGCGAAGACCTGCTGACCGACCCTGAGGAGCTTATGGCCGTGGTTACCGACGCCAAGCTGGACGTAAACGTCCCCCAGTTCTCCCCCGACGACGTGGCCGGCATCGCCGACTTAATCGAGCGCCAGATAATGGCCCAACGCCGGGAAAACGAGGTTGACCTGATTGTCAACGGGTCGCTCGTCCCCCTTACCCCCTGCCTCAACGACCTGCTGACGCGTACCCTGCTGGCCATGATACCCCGTCCCGACCAAAGCGGCATCCAAGACCTCCACCTCTCCCTGAGGAGGAAACTTTGATTTTCGAAGCCTCGGATTTCGTCTTTAAGGTGCCCTCGGTGGTATCCCGGGCGCGGCGCGTCCTCATCAAGCCCAGCGCCTCCTACCCGCTGCCCTATCCGGTGACCACCAGCGCCGAAATGCTGGCGGCCATCATCTCCAGCATCCGCCGCGTCAGTGACGCCGATATCCTGCTGCTGGAAGGCACCCCCGGCGGCATGCCCACCCGCCCCATCTACCAGGCCCTCGGCTACGACTTCCCGCGGGTGCTGACGCTGGACGTGAAGGACTGCATCTTCGTGGAGGTGGATAACCCCCTCCCCAAGCCCTTCGCCATGCCCACCTTCTGGGTACCCAACGTCATCCTCTCCAGCGATTACCTGATAACGGTAGCCCCCCTCAAGACCTTTAACGGTACCGGCAGCTTTACCATCATGAACCTGCTCTCGCTGCTGCCGGGCAGCAAGTACCAGGGGGAATCACTCAACGCCTGGGAGACCCTCTACAGCCTGGGCATCGATAAAGTCCTGGCCGACCTCTATTTCACCCTCCCCTTCGACCTGGGCATCGTCGAGGCCCGGCAGAAATTCGCCGTGACCGAGGAACCCAGCCAGGGTGAGGTCGAGGAGTACGACAAGGTCTTCATCGGCGAGCCCTACGAGGTCGACCGCGAGGTGGCCGATACGCTGGGGCTGAAGATTGGCTACCTCGACCTGATAAAGTCGGCCAAGGTGGAGCTGGAGGCCCTATGAGCCCGGCCAAGGCCGATACCCAGGAGCCGGAAGAACGCGCCGCCGAGATAGCCGCCACGCGCTGGGCCGTTGCCCTGGACTGGTTCCCGGAGCACCACCGCTCCATCGCCGTCCTGCTGCGGGACTACCTCTGCCCCGAATGCGCCCGCCGTTTCGCCGACGATGCCAAGGCCAAGCCGGAGGCCATCATCGGCACCATCCAGAAGTGCTGCGCAGCCCAACCGGGCTTCATCAACGAGCGGCTGCCTATCCTGGAAAGCACCTTCCGCCTCTTTCTGGCCAATGGGAACAAAGCCATGGAGCTGGGCAAGCTCAGCCGCGAGCTGGGGGAACGGCGCGGCGGTGATACCTACCGCACCTCGCCGGAGGCCCTGCAGCGCATCCTCAAAAACGATAGCTACTACGGCCTGCAGCCCGTCCCGGATAAATAGAGGCCACGCCTAGTAGCGCACGCTGAAATTGGTATATTCTCCCCGGTAGTCCGCCCACTTCGTGGCCACGTCGTCCACCCGGGCCGCCGGCGGCCCCACCCGGAGATACGCCACCAGTGCTTCCAGCGCTTCGGTCGGCCCTTCCGCCACCACCTCCACCGTACCGCCGGGGGCGTTACGCACGTAGCCCGTCAGGCCCAGCCGCTCCGCCCGCCTCTCTACCGAGGCGCGGAAAAGGACGCCGGTAACCCGGCCACGCACCACCGCCCGCAGCGACGCCAGCTGAGCCATCGGCAATCACTCCCCGTTACCCCCGGCGAGGGGGCTACTCCTCTTCCTCCGTCTCCGGCCGCTTCTTTACCTTCTTAATCACCTCAACCGGCGGTGGCGACGGCGTGATAATGGTGCTGATAGGATGGACTTTCTTGGTGTCCTTCTTCTGTTTTTTGGGCTCCCGGTGCCGGTAATCGCGTCTGCCCATAGTATCACCTCGCTAACTTACCGAAGCTGACCCCGGAAGGATTTTAGCAAATAGCGCCTATTTCGTAAAGTCTCCCGAAAGCCGCTCCAGCGCGGCGCGGGCGGCCTCTTTTTCGGCCAGCTTCTTGCTGCTGCCGGTGCCCCGGCCCAGGACTTCCTCGTTGACGGTAACCTCCACGGTGAACTGCTTGTCGTGGTCGGGGCCGGCCTCCTCCAGCAGGCGGTAGCCGGGGGTGAGCTGAAAACGGGCCTGAGTAAGCTCCTGTAGCCGGGACTTGGCATCGCCCCCGGTGCCCGCGGCGACGGCCCCCTGCCACTCCGCCCGAAGCAGCCGGATAATCGCCTTCCGCGTCGTCGTGATACCCCGGTCGAGGTAGATGGCGGCGATAACCGCCTCCAGGGCCCCGGCCAGGTTGGCCGATTTATCCCGCCCGCCGCTGGCCTCCTCCCCTTTGCCCATGGTGAGAAAGTCCCCCAGACCGATAGAGCGGGCGATACGCGCCAGGGTCTCGCGGCGCACCAGGGCGGAGCGCAGGCGCGTCATCTGCCCCTCGCTTAGGTCGGGGTAATCGCCGTAGAGCTTCCCGGCGACGACGAAATCGAGCACGGCGTCGCCCAGGAACTCCAGCCGCTCGTTGTGGCCGGCGGCCGTACCGGGGCTCTCGTTGACGTAGGAGCTGTGCACCAGCGCCAGCTCAAGCAACTCCGGCTCGGCGAACTTAACTCCCAGTCGTTTCTCAAAGGCGGCAGTATCAGGCACGGGATAGCTCCTTTATCTATTTACAATAAACCGTTGCCGGTATGGTGTCAATGGCGGCGGGTTATTGTCTGGGGGATACCTTCATGCTATAATTGACGTGTCCGTTGGGGAGTCGTCTAGTGGTAGGACAGCGGACTCTGGATCCGTCAGCGAAGGTTCGAATCCTTCCTCCCCAGCCAAGAAAATGTAACAAGATTACGTCCGATGGCAGGGTGAGAAGCTTCGCAGTGTGTGTATTTAAGCCAAATATAGCTAAACTGGAAGCAAAGAGAGATGTCAGGCGGCTGGCAAAGGCATTATGGCACAAAAACGTATGGGTCGGAGTAGATGCTGCCAAAGCTTTAGGTAACATTGGACCTGACGCCCGAGCTGCCATACCCGCACTTATGAGTGTATTGGATCAACATGGATGGTGGAGGAGTGGCGACGAAGAACTATTTCGGAATGTCACTATAGCTCTAGGTAATATCGGCCCTGATGCAAAGGAAGCCGTACCCCTGCTCATAAATATGCTTCGCCTTGTTGAGCAAGAAGCTAGAAGTTCTCTGGTTCGTATTATGGGTACAAATGTGGGTACAAATGTGGGTAATAAAGCGACTGCGAAACATGAGGCAGAGGCGTATGCTAGCTCTATAGAAGACAAATGTTACTGTAATCATGTTTACAGTGGAGAACACACTTATAGTGATGCCGTAGAAAAATTTAAGGAGATGTCACCACGCGCCAAAAGATACCTGCTACCCTATCTTATTGATTTACTGAAAATTGAGGACAGAGATGTACTCATTGATGTGTGTTGCGTACTAGCAGCAATGCGCACAAGAGCCAAGGCTGCTGTACCTGCTCTTATAGATGCCTTACAAGATGAGAATGCTCTAGCACTGGAGCAAGTTGTTTATGCACTTGGTGCAATAGGACCTAGTGCTAAGGCTGCTGTGCCTGCGTTAATAAATGTTCTGAAAGTTGAAGATACAACAGAGGTGTGTATTAAAACTGCCATAGCCCTTGGCAACATTGGGGCGGATGCGCGGGATGCTATACCTGACCTCACCGAGATGCTAAACGACGATAGACAATGGGCAGAATCTACTCCGACAGTGAGTTACTATGCCTCTGAAGCTATAAAAAAAATAAAAAAGGCTGACCAGGAATTCAACCTCTGACTCATGTGTTTTTGCTTTGTACGCCTACTGATATGAATTTTCATGGTTGGTTCTGAGTAAGATGCGAGTAGCTCTTGAAGAGCTGGAATAAGCTCCTTTTTCTCGAATGAAAGTTCGGGAACTGTCCAGAGTGGGCAGCCAGAAAAAAGTGGCGCATTCGTCTAGCGGTTAGGACACCTCCCTCTCAAGGAGGAGATCGCGGGTTCGAATCCCGCATGCGCTACCAATCCCGCCAGTAAATAGAGCTTCCTTCTCGGAAGCTCTTTTTGTTACTAACGGCAGCGGTACGGTGTCGTCCGCAACGACCATCCTGAAGCGTTACTCTAAAGCTGTAATCAGCTCAGAAGAAGTAGTGACCCACCCGAAAATTTGAGTAACATTCCATAGGGTCGCTGCCTGGGTGAAATCCGGGCCCAGATTGCCGCATCCGTCACTCACCAGTATCGGGAAGTACTCGTGAAAGAAGGCGTCCCGGAGCGTTGACTCAACACAAACATTGGTCGCCAGGCCAATAAAGACCAGGTATTTTATATTCTGTGCCTTTAGGGTTTCATCAAGACCGGTGTTGACAAAACCGCTGTACCGGCTCTTGTTGATAACTATGTCTCCCGGCAGGGGCCGGAGCTCATCGATTATCTCCCCGTCCCAGGTGCCGGTGATGAGAAACTTGCCCTGCCACTGCGGATGCTCCCGCATCGCGACTAACCCCAGCTCCTTCCGGTAATTGGGCGATTCCGGCCCCCCGGCATCGGAAAGGTCGGGGCGGTAGCTCATCCGGAGATAGACAACCTTGATACCCCGGCGACGGGAAGCAGCGATTATTTTCCCGCAGGTCTTGATGACGGGCGCGAACTTGGTCACGTCAAGCGTACCCAGGGTATCCAGCATCCCGCCCCTTTTACAGAAGGCGTTCTGCATATCTACCGCGATGACGGCGGTCCGGTTGATATCCAGCTTGATAGCCTCGGGCTTAGCCGGGACAACCACTTCCATGATTGCTCACCTCTACTGACGGGGGTTGAAGTTCTAGGTACATTGTCATAATGATTGCATCACCAGATTAATATTTTCGGACGGTGTCTCCGGCGGGACCTCCCAGTCGGTAGTTAAAAAAACACCGGGCTCGAAACCGCCCGATAAATTTGATGTTAAATATGCCTGTAACTCGCTTTTCGTCGCGGTCAAGATGCGGGCAGGAACGGCTTTTCCCAGCGTACAATGACGTCCGGCCTTTATTTTGTTCCAGATAGGCGGGTCAATTCCCGCCGCAACTACCCCGTCAAAACCAAGACCTATCAGGCCGGATATATTATCCGGCGAAGCCTCGCCGGGTAGCAGGACGGAGAAGGCATTGTAAAACCTGACGGTGTTTACAATTGGTGAGAGCGTCGCTTCCAGCCAGGCAAGATGCTCGGCCGGTAGCCCCGCCAGCAATCTGTCGGCCACGGTAATAACGTCCAGCTCCAGCTGACCGTAGACCTGAACCACTTTCAGGAGCAAGCCGGCGGCAGCCTCGATATCCTTTTTTATTGCCTCCGGCCTGGCCGCAAATTCCTCAGCGGGGTCCCGGCCCGTTAAACCGGCTGCCAGTGTCAAGGGGCCGGTAACAACAGCCGCCAGGGCCAGGTCCTGCCCGGAGACCAGATTGATACGTCTTAAAGACTCGATAACGGTACCGAACCTCCCCGTTTGACTGGCACTTTCGATATTGATGTCCTTAAGGCGAGCGAAGTCAAACCCGGGGGCAGGGCTGGAGGCCGGAGTTTCATAGTCGCCCCGCCAGGCGATGGAGCGGCCGCAAATCTCCAGTTCCAGCGTCGCGTCAAAGCCGCCGACAATGGCATCGTAGCCATATAGCTTTCTGGCATTCTGGAGGCATTTAGTATACTGGGTCGGGTCACCGAACATCTTTTTTAGCGGAATTTGTTCCAGCCTGGCGGCGTGGGTAAATACCCAGGGAATAAAGGGTAACCGCGGCAGGTCGGCCGATTCGAAGGCGCCTCTGACCAGCTTTTTAGGGGTTACCGTCGTCTTCATAGCTTGTATTAAGCCGGTTATAATCGGATTATCTCTCTGGTTTTCTTGCCGTCAGGCCATGACCCGTAGTATTCCAGTATTTCTACGGCCGGGCGAAGCTGGGACCATTCCTTTTCGAACTCCGCCCAGGTCATGCCCCGGGCCTTCCTGTCCGCACGTTCCTGCTGCCGTAAACGTTCCGTCGCTTCAATATCGGCTTCCAGAGTCTCGGGGTCATAGGCCACATGGTAGACGTTGGCCGCCGTCCAGTGAGAGATAATCTCTTTCCTCAGATCATCCATGACCATCCTAGGGCCTCTCTCCAGCACGTCACCGTAGCCGCCACCCCCGCCACTGAAGACAGCCCAGAGGTCACCGTTTTCCATCACGTGCGTCTTTTGAAAGATACTGCTTATCTTGTACTCACCCTTGATTGACTTCTCCTCGATGAGCTCCGTAGACTCCTTGGGGACGTCTTTATCTCCCCGCTTCATCTTTTCCCACAAATTGGTATGCAGCACCTCGATACCCGGTAACGTGCCCGGCGGATAGCCGCCGTAAAGCCCGATGCAGTTGCGTACCTTGCTGCCTTTCACGTGGCTGTTATAGAGGGCGTAGTCCACATAGTTAACGATGTAGATAATCTCGGTACCGGCACCACCGCGATGCTTACCAAAACCAGCGCTGTCCTTGCTGAGCTTGGCAATCAGACAAAGGAACTGGAACTCATTTTCGATATCTTCAATATCGGGTGCCCTGCCGGTGGGACAATGGGAGAAACCGTAGGCATCGACGCCGTCCATGTCCGACCGGGCGCCGTGTCCTTCGGTATTTAAGCCGAAGGCAAGGAAGTCGGAAACCAGTACGCCCCACTGGTTTTGGCCGGAAATGAGGACACCAACACCGGTATTGCCGGTGGCCGCGGCCACCAGATCGCGCTGGGGGCTATCGAACATCAGCTTGCTCATGCAGATAGTGCCCAGGGTCATGGCACCGTGGCACGAAGGGGCGCTGTTGCTCTGGGCCGCCTCAAAGTGGGGATTGAACATGCACCCCTCGGGGACAATCCATTCCATGGGGGCGAAGATTCCTGCCGAGACCGGTAAATCGCAAAACGAGTAGGACATCAGATGTATGGCGACGTTGGCGGCCAGCGCATGGGGCATACAATGCTGCGGGCTGTCGGTTTCCGGAGAGGTGCCGGTGAAGTCCCAGATGAGCCGGTCTTCCTTTTTATGGAGCGTGAGGAAGTTGCGCACCAGCCGGTGTTTTTCGCCGACAATATCCATAAAGGTAACCGCCCGGTAAGTGCCGTCGTGCCACTCCCGGATGCGGCGGCGGGTGCCCTCTTCCGCTTCGATTATCGTGCGGCGAAAGAGCCCTTTAACGAAATCGTTACCCTTTTCCTGCGCCAGGGACACGAGCCTTTGCCTCAAGCGGTCGGCGGCGCTCAATCGGGCGCGCATGTCAATCGCCTGCATACGCGGCGCCCGTGACATCAGGTTGACGCACATTTCCACGAGGTCTTCGCGGAGGCGGAAATCCTCGCCTATCTTGATGGGCGAGAGCAACATGCCCTCGTCATGTCTCGTCTTGGCACTGAGCGGCATCCCGCCCGGTTCGCGGGCGCCGGTCTCGGGCTGGTGCACCGCGGCGTTCGTCCAGGCGATGAGCTAACCGTCGTTGAACACCGGCATGGCCACAATCTGGTCGCAGTTGTGTATCCCGCCGTAAAGGGGGTCGGAGAGGTAAAAGATGTCGCCGTCCTTGCAGCCCACCGTCGGTTCGTTCAGCCAGGTCTCGGCGATGTATTTTATCGGCAGCTGGCCGACCACGGCGTGAAGATAGGTCCCGCACCAGGCCGCCACCATATCACCCCGGGGAGTGTAGATGCCGGTGACCAGGTCTCCGGAGCGAAGCATACTGCTGACCCCGAGTTTCAGGAAGACTTCCTTGGACTCAAGCAGGAAATTGTTGAGCTTTTCGGTGTATATCTCGTAATCGCCGGGCTGGAGCAGCTCCATGCACGCCAGTTCGTCTTCGGTGGGGGGACTTGGCTTAATCCATTCCAGTAATTTTTGCGGGTCTGGCCTCATGTCATTCTCCTTTCTGGATTATCATGTTGTGATATTTATCTAGGGACAACCTGTATCCGGGCGCGAGCACCACGGTGGTATCTTCCGCTTCGATGACGGCCTCGCCATCGATAATGTTGCCGTGCTTCAATAGTTTGGCTTCGTAAATCGGCGTGGGGTGGAAACTATTGTATTCCGTCCAGTAGACGTCCCTTTCACCTTTCAGGGCGTCTTTATCCGGCGCAACCTTGACCTTGGGATAGGTGGGAAGCTCGGGTTTGGGATGGTCGACGGTGGCGCGCAATATCAGATTCAGCACGTCAACGCCGCCCTGGGGATAGGCAGAGATGCGATTATATACCCGGCAGTATTCGTCCTCGAAAGCCTGGTACACCTTCGCGATATCGGCCTCGCTGTTGATAAACAGGAGCGGGGACATGAAACGGAGGATATTAAGCTGTCCCCCGTACTTGGCTTCTATTTCCAGGCCGAACTTGATAGCATCGGCGGAAAAACCTTCGTTGGTTATGTCCTTAATGGCCTTCTCCTGCAGGGCCCTCACCGTGTTGTTGAACACGTCGTAGTCATCAAAAGGCTTTTCGGTTACGGCGGCCAGCAGGGGCAGGCGGAGTGATTGTTCGTAGAGGTGCAGGATATCCATGGTACTGGAGCCGAAGGCGCAGAACACCGGTGAGAACGGAAAGACCACCATTTTATCAATTCCGGCGTATGGCCCGTAGGCACAGCAGTGAGTGGGGCCGGCTCCGCCGAAGGCGAAGAGGATAAAATCGCTGGGCTTGTAGCCCCGGAGAAACGTCTCCTTGGCGATGGTATCGCCCATATTAGCGTCAACTATCTTCTTAATCAGCAGCGCCGCTTCCTCCACCTCGATTCCCAGGGGTTGCGCAATTTTTTCCCTGATGGCGGCGACGGCCCGGTCTTTAACCAGCCGGATGCGCCCGCCGTGATAGTAGTCCGGATTGATATAGCCCAGCACGATATCGGCGTCGGTAACGGTGGGCTCGGTACCACCGAGGTTGTACGATGCCGGGCCCGGCATCGAGCCAGCACCCTGCGGCCCGACCTCCAAGCGATTACCCATCACCGGATTCAGCCAGGCAATCGAGCCGCCGCCGGCGCCGATAGACCTGGTTTCGAGGACGGTCATGTCCACCCACCAGCGGTCGATAAGGGGATGATACTGGTAGAACCGGCTGCTGCCGGCCACGACCAGACCCAGGTCAAAGCTGGTGCCGCCCATATCACTGACCACAATGTTGTCGTATCCCAGCGCCTTGCCAACGCTGGCACCGCCGATGAGCCCGGCCACCGGGCCGCCGTTAAAGGTCTGGATGGCCGCCGTGCGGAAGACCTCGGCCATACCACCGCTGTTGTGCACCATCATGATGACCTTATCGTAGCCGGAGTTCCGCAGTTCGTCGCCCGTGCCCGAAATCTGCTCCCACATGGAGTAATGCAGGTAGGCGTTGAGAATCGTGGTCACGGTGCGGGTGTATTCGTTCTGTTTGGGCGTTACTTCCGACGAAAGCACCACCGGCATGGCCCCGAGGTAAAAATCCGGATACTCTTTTCTGATTATCTGGGCGATTCTTCTTTCGTGAACGGGGTTGACGTACGAGAACAGCAGGCTGACCACAAAACCCCGGGCGCCCCTGTCGACCAGGTACTGAATCTTTTCCAGCAGGTCTTCCTCATCGAGGGGCCTGACTACCTCCCCCCGGGAATTGATGCGTTCCTTGACGCCTACCGTCATTTCCCGGGAGATAATCGGCTCCGGCTTGACGATACGCGCCAGGTTCCTGATTTCCCGGAACGTTAGCTGGTCCGACCATGACGCCCCCTTGCCGATGGGGACGATGTCCTCGAACCCTTCCGTAGCAATCAAGGCCAGCTTCGGGCCGGTCCTTTGCAGCAGGGTGTTCATGGCGATAGTCGTGGAATACCGGACGACATCCGTGTTTTGCAATAGTTCCTTGAGGGGGACATCGAGCCGCGCCGCCGCATCGCGTATCGCCCGCATGAATCCGACCGAAAGGTTATACCCGGTGGTCGGGGTCTTGGTAAAAACGGTCTTGCCGTCATAGCTCAAAAAGAGGTCGGTAAACGTCCCGCCAATATCGACATCAAGAGAAACCTTCATTAATCGCCCTGCCTTTTCCTTATTTCTTTCCCGTTTTGGCCGAAAGATATTTTTCCTTAAGTTTGTCGATATCCAGTTCGATATCGTGAGTAACCGGGTGCCCGGGCGGCAGCATTTCGTTTTCGACCATCAGACCACAGCCGGGACAATAAAACTCGACGAGCATGGCCCAGGCCGGGTCCGGTGCGAAGCTGAAGGGGCCTTTCAAAGGAGAGTTGTATATCGTCATCGGGTCTTTTCGGATATAGACAAGACACCCCTTTTTATAGTTCTCTCGGGCGGAGATAAGTTCGTAGCCGCAGCGGTTACAGCACCAGAGTTCCTTTTCCAGGTCGATATCCAGATTCTCGGTTATCTGCCTCTTGATACCCATCAAGACCTCCTTTTTAGACCGGCTCGATGACACCATTCAATAGCGTATCAACGGTGAATTTCTTACCGCCGGGAATCAGTATCGTCGTATCATCACTCTCGATGACGGCCGGTCCGCGGACAATATTGCCGCATTTGAGCTCCGCTTGCTCGTAGATTGCCGTCGGTATCAATCCATCTTGCCAGTAGATGTCCCGGCGACCTTTCAGCGCCTTCTCCGGGCTGTCCCCGGACGGCTCGTAACGGGGTAGTTCCGGGTGGACTGCGGCGCTGGCAGCCCGCAAACGGTACAGGTGAATTTTAAGCTCATCGAGAGCGCCGAGATTATTTTGCGTAGCGCAAGAATTGATTATTTTATCAATATCCTCCTGCCCTTCGACAAGAGACACGGGAGACTCGCAGAATAGAGAGTCGGCACCGGACTCTATTTCCAGTTCCAGGGAAAAGGATACCTTCTCGGGTGGGAAACCTTCCCCTCTCATATCGCGCCAGGCCGCGTTCATCAATCCTCGCACTACTCCGTTAAATTCCTCCATCGGCGACGGACCGGAGTGGCGCTTGAGAGATGTCCTCGCCAGAGACTCGTAAGTATGGAGGACATCGGCGCAGGAGGAACCGAAGGCACTGAAAACGGAGCTGAACCTGGGGCAGTATATCCTGGCGATACCGACCTTGTCGGCAATACCAGCGCAATACAGGCCTCCGGCACCACCGAAGGAGAAGAGGACGAAATCGCTGGGTTTATAGCCCCCTCGGGTAATCAAATCGGTGATTCCCCCGGCGCAGATAGTTTCCATGGCCTCGGTGATTAACCGGCCGCATTCCTCCACGGATAGCGCTAGCGGCTGCGCCAGGTTTCCCTGGATAACTTCCCTGGCTATGGCCGCGTCCAGCTTCCGCTTTCCTCCCAGGAAATAGCCGGGGTCAATATAGCCCAGCGCGACGCAGGCATCGGTAGCCGTCGCTTCCGTGCCGCCGAGACCGTAACAGGCCGGCCCGGGCATGGCGCCGGCGCTGTCAGGCCCCACCTGAATCTGCTTGCCATTTTTCGGTCGGGCAATCGAGCCGCCGCCGGCAGCGACCGGATAGACCTCGATGACCGGTAGTTTCACCGGGATGCCTTCCAGTAGCGTCTCACGTTTATAGCCGTGCCGTCCGTCTATCACCAGGCTGATATCGGCGCTGGTCCCACCGATATCCATGCCGGCCACACGTGGCAACTGGTACTCACGGCTGAGCTGCGCGCTGCCGAGGACACCGGAGGAGGGGCCGGAATTATAGGTCATGATAGCGGTCGTCTTGGCGACTCTGGCGACGCCGCTATCGGCATGAGCGACCATCAGCGGCTTGCGGTAGCCCAGCTTTCGAACATCATCCTCGGCCTTGTAGAGAAAACGAACCATATCGGGATGGAAGTAAGCATTCAGCAGGGCCACATTGGTACGTGAGGCCTCGTCAGTGGTGGTGCTGACCTCGCTGGAGAGCAAGAGCGGTACTGCCCCCAGGTAGTGCTTCGGATAATCGTCGTCGGCTATCTCCCTAATCTTTAATTCATTAGTAGCATCAAGATGGGCATGATAAAGACTGACGACGATGATTCTGGCCCCACGCCCCAGCAGACTTCGCATCGCCTGCCTTACCTGCTCGGTATCCACGCCATTTTCCCCCGGCGGCTCATCAATACCGACGACCATCTCGGCGGGAATAATAAAATCAATAGCCGGACTCTTGCCTTCCGATGAGTAGAGGCTCTCTTCAAACCCCCGGGTTACCATCAATCCCAACCTGGGGCCCGACCTCTGTATCAAGGTGTTGGTGGCATGGGTCGTGGAAAACCTGATAATCTCAGTATCGTGGAGCAGCTGGGGTGCGGTAATCCCGAATTTCGCCGCCCCTTCTTCGATACTCTTGAGAAAACAGACGCTTAAATCATGGGGGGTCGTATCTACCTTAACACACTCGATGCGGCTACCGGATGTAAAAAATCCGTCGGTGAAGGTCCCGCCATTGTCGATATCAACCGTAAATCTCATCTAGCCCACCTGTAATTAGTATTAAAATATTTATAGACTTTTCAAACGTGACATGTCAAATAAAGTTAAATCCCGTGGGGGATTTTTATCCCGGAAATCGTTAAAGGAAAACAAAAGCCCCCGGAAATCCGGGGGCTTTTTCTACTGGCATACCTGCCAGGTAAGCTGCGTTTTCGGCCGATTGGTGGCTATTTATTCCAGGGATATCGCTGGACTGCCCGGAGCAGGGCTATATTGTATTCCCTTTCTTGTTCCGGCATGACCTCTCTCCGGGTAACCTGCTTTTTCTGGGTAGCTCGCCTCGCTCGCGCTTCCTTGATGGCGGTTAAGATGCCACCGATGTTCATGTACCAGACGAAGGCTACCGGGAAAAGGACGACGGGCACGGCCACCACCAGAGCCACAATGATCTGCCATTCCATCTCTTGGCACCTCCTTTCTTATATCCACTCTCAGCTTACCAGGATGGCGGTGAATCTAGCTTCCGCCGGGCTACTTATTTGTTGACTCAAAACCTAGGTATTAATACTTACCGACCATGGTTCGGTATTAGGCAATTACTACCATTGAGGACTCAGCCCGCAAGTTGTATGATAAAGACGGCCGTAAATGGGGAAATCATGGGCAAAATCAAAATCCTTATTGCCGACGACCATGCCGTGGTGCGAGAAGGCACCCGCCAGATTCTAGAGCAGGAGACCGACCTGGAAGTCGTGGCTGAGGCTGCCGATGGGGAAGAAGCCGTGAAACTGGCCGGCAGTTCCCGGCCGGATGTTGCCATCCTCGATATCGCCATGCCCGGAATAGATGGCATCGAAGCTACCAAGCAAATCAAGGCACTTTATCCCGGCATAACCGTATTAATCCTTACGGCTTATGATGATGACCAGTTTGTCTTCGGTCTCTTGGAAGCCGGAGCGGCCGGTTACTTGCTCAAGAGCGTTCGTGGCCATGAACTCGTTGCGGCGGTGCGGCAGGTACACGCCGGAGAATCGGTGCTGCATCCAACCATTGCCCGTAAGGTGCTCAACCGCTTCACCCCTGCGGGCGGAAAAACGGCCGAGCCAGCGTCCGCGAAGGTACTGAGCGAACGGGAGACGGAGGTACTGCAACTGGCGAGCTGCGGTTTAAGCAATCAGGAAATTGCCGACAAGCTCTTCCTCAGCCTGCGCACGGTTCAGGCACACCTGGGGCATATCTTTAACAAACTACAGGTCGGCTCAAGGACCGAAGCCGTAGTACGCGCTCTAAAAGCAGGTTGGATTACCCTCGACGATGTGTCCTGAGAATCAAGGGGCAACGGAAGACTAAAATATGTCGGTGACGCGCTATCTAACCACAGGGCTGATAAACGGCTTGCGGAAACCGGGCTTCTGGTTTATTCTGGTGATACTGGCGCTCCTTACCCTACCCCACTACGAGGAGACCCTGGCACATCCGGCATTCCTCAGCCACCTGACCGCCAATATTGGCCTGGATAGACATGCCCTCGAAAGAATCCTCTACTTAGCGCCGATAGTGTGGGCCGGTTTCCTGTTCGGTTGGAGGGGGGCTTTCGTTACTTCCTTGGTGGCTCTCGGATGCATGCTTCCCAGAGCTATCTTCATTTCTGAGCACCCCATGGACGCGCTTTTGGAGACCGGTGCCGTTTTTATCATCGGCAACGTACTGGCGATCAGTTTCGCCTCACTGCGCAAGGAACGCCAATACCGCCTGCAGATGGAAGCGGCTCAAAAAGAGCAGCAGAAGGTAGCTGAAGAACTGAGAGTAATGCAGCAGAACCTTCGTTATTATTTACAGCAGGCCACCCGAGCCCAGGAAGAGGAACGGAAACGTATCTCCCATGAGCTTCATGATGACACTATCCAGGCATTAGTAGTCCTTTCAAGGCAACTGGATGCCCTGGCCTCCAGTAAGGAGGGGCTGTCCAAGGAAAATCGTCTCCGGCTGGAGGCGCTATGGCAGCAGACTGATAGCATACTGGGGGGAGTCCGCCGCTTGAGCCAGGACCTGCGACCGGCGGCACTGGACCGGCTGGGACTTCTACCGGCGCTGGAGTGGCTGGCCGCCAACGTAACCGAGCACTCGGGCATCGAGACGGCGGTCACCGTTACCGGCCAGGAGCACCGACTCCCCGAAGAGGCGGTGATAGCGCTCTTCCGTATTACCCAGGAAGCCCTGCGAAACGTGTGGCGACACTCCGGTGCCACCAAAGCCGAAATTACGGTTGAGTTCGGCAAGGGAAAGACGAGCATAACCACCAGCGATAACGGTAAGGGCTTTAAGCTTCCCGGGAAGATAGGAGATATGGCTAAAGAGGGCAAGCTGGGTTTGGCCGGAATGCAGGAGCGGGCCCAGCTGGCCGGTGGCACCCTGATAGTACAATCACAGCCGGGCCAGGGAACGAGCGTAACCGTGGCGTTGCCGCAGTAATAGCTGCTTGTTAAACGATAAGCGTTCCGGTCGGGTTCAGCGGCGCACCCGGGGCGGCAGCCGTCGCCGGGCCTTCTTCCGGTAGGTACTAATTAATTCGTGGCGGCCGATAACACCGAGGAGCTTTTTTTGATTTTCCCGTCTCACCACCGGGAGGCGCGCCTCGGATTCCTCGATGGCGTCAAGCAGCCTGTCCAGGGTCTGGTCGGGATAGGCCACGAACGGGTTCCCGGACACGATGTCACCGGCAGTCGGCTCGCTTTCGGCGGACGCTGCCTCCAGATGACGGGCGATATCGGTCTGGGTGATGACGCCGATGAGGTTACCTTTTTCATCCAGCACCGGGTAACCGTGATGGGCCCGCTTCTGGAAGATTTGCACCAGCTGCGAGATTGTCGTCGTGGCCGGTAAGGTCGGGTAATCCCGGGTCATGGCCTCGCGCACGGTGGTCGTGCGCAGCACATCGCCCAGTTCCTCCTGCTCCAAATCAACGCCGCGGCGCAGCAGTTTCTGCGTATAGATATTCTCACGGCTCATGGCCCGGCTGATGAGGGTGCTGACGACCACCGAGGTCATCAGGGGGAGGATGATATCGTAGTTGCCGGTCAATTCAAAGATTATCAGTATCGCCGAAAAGGGTGCCCGGGCGGCGCCGGCGAACACGGCGGCCATACCCACAATGCCGTAAGCCCCGGCCGGGGCTACCGGGAACGGAACCAGCCCGCCGAAACCGGTGCCCACCGCCGTACCGAGCATGGCCCCGATGAACAGGCTGGGCGCGAAGATGCCGCCGCTGCCACCGCTGCCCAGGGTAAAGGAGGTGGCCACTATTTTTAAGGCAAGAAAGGCCAGCAGCACCCCGATAGCCATCCCGCCGGAAAGGGCCTTAGAGATGCCATCGTAACCCACGCCGAGCAGGTCGAGGCTGTAAAGCCCGATGGCCCCGACGGCCAGGCCTCCGAGCGCCGGCTTGAGGTATTCGGGGATCTTCAGGGAATCGAAGCGGTCTTCGCACCAGTAGAGAAGGCGGGTGAAGACCTGGGCGGCCAGACCGGCCAGGAGCCCCAGAACGACGTAGAAACCGAACTCCCAGCCGCTGACGATGCCAAAACTGGGCAGGGGAAAGGCACGCGTATTTCCCAGAAATACCTGAGCCAGAAAATCGGCCACCACGGCGCTGATAACCACGTAGCCGAAGCGCCGCGTGACTACCCGGCCCAGTATCACCTCCAGGGCGAAGAGGACGCCCGCAATCGGGGCATTGAACGTGGCGGCAATACCACCGGCCGCCCCGCAGGCCACCAGCACCCTGACGGTCTCGTCGGACAGTTTGAGCCATTGCCCCAGCGCCGAGCCTACCGAGGAGCCGATTTGCACGATAGGCCCCTCACGTCCCACCGAACCGCCGCTGCCGATACAGAGGGAAGACGCCAGCACCTTGACCAGGGCCACGCGCGGCCGTATCCGCCCGCCCCGCAGCGCCACGGCCTCCATAACCTCGGGGACGCCATGACCCTTGGCCTCCCGGGCGAAGAAATAGATCAGGGGGCCTACCAGCAGACCGCCGGCCGCCGGTATCAGGATGATATAGTAATCACCCAGAGAACCGAGCACACGGCCGCCACCATCAATAAAGAACGATTGAAAGACACTGATGAGCCACCGGAAGAGCACCGCCCCCAGCCCCGATACCACCCCGACCAGAACCGCCAGCAGCAGCCCGGACACCATTTCCGAAGAACGGAACCGGGAGATGGCCAGGTCAAGCCGGCTGGCGAGAGTTTTACCAGGCATGGTTTACGCTCTCACGATGCCGGCCCCTTTTCCTATCGCACGACCCAAACATTCTCAAAACACCCAAACCTAACTAAAAATCACCGCCGGCGATGCTATCCATCCCATATTAACATTTGATATCGCCAGCCAGCAAGGCTCAGGCGCGGGCTATTGCCCCGGGCGGGCCAACATTGACAAACATACTCCGCTGGCGATATGTTAGTAGAAACAACAAGGAGGCAAACGAAATGGATGTATCCGCGGCCATCATGAAGAGGACGAGTATCCGAAGCTGGAAACCCGACCCCGTGGAGAAAGAGAAGATAGAAAAGGTATTGGAGGCGGGCCGGCGGGCCCCCTCGTGGGGAAATACGCAGCCGTGGCGTTTCATCGTGGTGCAGGACAAGGCCATGAGGGAAGCCGTCGCCAAGGCCGGCGGCGGGCAGCCCCACCTGAATGCCCCGGTCTTAATCGTCTGCTGCGGCGCCATCAATGACCTGTCCAAAAAACAGCACCGCGCCGCCCTGGCCCAGCTCCGGGACATGGGCGTGATGGACTGGCCGGACGAACTGCTGGATAACGTCATTCTGGGGAGCGAGGTGTTCGCGCCCTATCTGGGCGGCGAACAGATGATGACGGTGAGAAGCGGCGAGCAGGTCATGATTGCGGTGGCCTACATGACCCTGGAGGCCGTCAACCAGGGCCTGGGTACCTGCTGGGTAGGCGCCATCACTCCCAAGGAAGTCCACCAGACGATGGGCCTGCCGGACAGCATCTTCGTGCATTCGCTGCTGCCGCTGGGCTATCCGGCCGAAGACCCCAAGCCCCGCCCCCGCAAAGACCGCGACAAGATAATCTTCTGGGAGAAATACCAAGAACCGGCCGCTAAATGACCGCTAACAAGATTTACGATAGCTGCGCCGCGGCCGTTACCGATATTGGCGACGGCGCCACCGTCATGGTCGGCGGTTTCGGCTCTTTCGGCGGCCTGCCCATCAACCTGATAACCGCCCTCGCCCAGCAGGGCGCCAAAGACCTCACCGTCATCGCCAACATGGGCGGCGTCGGTCTGGAGCTGAGCCAGCGCATCAAGCCGGGGGGCTACCCGGATTTGGGCCTCCTCTTCGAGAACGGCCAGGTGAAGAAGTTCATCGGCTCGGTGCCCGCCCTGGGCGGCATGCCCCCCACCTCCCCCCTGGAAACGGCCTACAACGAGGGCAAGGTGGAAATCGAGATGGTGCCCCAGGGCACTCTGGCCGAGCGTATCCGGTGCGCCACCGGCGGGCTGGGGGGCTTCTACACGCCGGTGGGTGTCGGCACCGTCGTCGCCGAAGGCAAGGAAAAGAAGGTTATCGGCGGCCGGGAATATATCCTGGAGCTGCCGCTCACGGCCGACTTCGCCCTCATCAAGGCGCATCAGGCCGACACCCTGGGGAACCTGGTCTACCGCCGGACGGCGCGGTGCTTCAATCCGGTCATGGCCGCCGCCGCCGCGACGACCATCGTTGAAGTTGACGAACTGGTGCCGGTGGGCCAGCTCGACCCGGAGGTCGTCGTCACACCCCACGTCTACGTCAAGCGCATCGTGGCGGTGCCGCGGTGAAGCCCCGCCTCGACGAGCCGACCATCGCCCTGCGGGCCGCCCGCGAGTTCGCCGACGGCATGGTGGTCAACCTGGGCTACGGTATGCCCGGCCTCTGCGCCGACCTCATCCCCGAGGGCCGGACGGTCTTTTTCCAGAGCGAGAACGGCATGCTGGGCTACGGGCCGCTGGCCAGCGACGCCGCGAAAGACTACGAGATGATTAACGCCTCCGACCAGCCGGTCACGGCGCTGCCCGGCATGTGCTTCTTCGACAGCGCCGCCTCTTTCGACATGATACGCGGCGGCCATATTGATATCGTCGTCCTGGGGGCCTACCAGGTCTGCCAGAAGGGTAACCTGGCCAACTGGGGACGCCCCGGCCGGCCCGCCACCGGCATGGGCGGGGGCATGGACCTGGCCGCCGGCGCCAAACGGGTCATCGTGACGATGCGCCACACCACCAAGACCGACGAGCCGCGCATCGTGCGGGAATGCACCTACCCTATCACCGCCCGCGGCTGCGTCAGCCTCATCGTGACCGACCTGGCCGTTATCGAGGTGGCTAAAGAGGGGCTTGTGTTAAAGGAGATTGCCCCCGGCTGGACAGTGCCGGAGGTGCAGGCCCTCACCGAGGCCAAGCTCACCCCGGCGGCGGACTTAAAAGAGATTGAGCTTTAGTCCTCATACGGCTCCGGCGGGGGCGGCTCCATAACGTTTATCCGGTAGCGGCTGTAGGGCATGAAATAAGTCGTCGGTTTATCGGGGATGTTCTCCGGCGAGCCGGCGATACTGGCCACCACCGGCTCGTCCAGCCAGCCTTTCTCATACGGGCACATGAAGGCCAGGCGGTAGGCAAACTTAAAGAATTTCCACGCCCCGTCCTCTTTCACGTACTCCATATCGTATTTCCCCAGGCAGAGGAACTGCCGGGCCGTACCCGGCCCCACGAACGAGCAGAAGCCGTGCGAGTGCCACAGCCCTTTCGCCTTCGTCCTGTCCCGGTTAATCTCGATAACCGGATTTACGGTCATGTGAATCGCCAGCAGTCCCGGCGTCCTGGCCTTGCTGTCGGCGAAGACGGTGTTCCAGAACCGGGTGATGCTCTTGATGCCCTCGTAGACGCCGCTGTCTTCGATTTCCATACTCACGCCGGGGGTCTTCTGGGCAAAGAGCGCGGGGACTTTCGACCGCTGGCCGATATAATACAAATGCGAATACAGCGACTGGAGCTTCCATATCTCCAGGTAGTCTCGGGCGCGGGCATTCTCGGCCACCTGCGCCTTGAGCTGTTTAACTTCCGCTTCCATCTCGGCTAAGGTCATCGTCATGGCTGGCCACCTTTCTTCGCTTTGAATTACGCAAAATAATATTATATAGTAAACTATCACTTGCCGGTGACATAGTCAAGGCAAAGAAACCGGCAAAAAGTATCCAAACACGCAAAGGAGGCTTCTATGGCAACACTGGAAGAACTGGCCCAGAGAATCCAGCGGCTGGACGACATCAAGCAAATCGAGCGGCTGCAAAGAATCTACGGCTACTACCGCGACTACGGCGAGTGGGAGAAGGTGGTCGACCTCTTCTCCGATAACGCCGTCTCCGTCGAGGTGGCCGACCACGGCGTCTACCAGGGCAAGGCCGGCGTCCGCCGCTACTACCTCGACCTCATCAAGGGCGGCAAGGACGCCAGGCCACGTCCCGGCGTGATGTCCATCGCCCTCCAGATGCAGGGCGTCGTCACCGTCGCCCCGGACGGGAAGACGGCCAAAGGGCGCTGGTACGGCTTCCTCATGGAGGCGCGCCCCACCCTCACCCTCCACGAGGGCGAGCTCAGGCAGACCTGGGGGCACGGCATCTACGAAAACGAGTACGTCAAGGAAAACGGCCAGTGGCTCATCAGCAAGCTGCACTTCTTCCTCAACTTCCGCACGCCTTACGAGGACGGCTGGCTGAAGACCCCGGTGGTCGGACAGAACGGCCCCAGCCCGGAAGTCCCGCCGGATGCCCCGCCTACCTGCTGGCGGCCCTACCCCTCCGGCTACCACTTCCCGGTGCATTTCAAGCACCCGGTGACGGGTAAGTAGGAGCGCGGCTTAAGATGAATCTGGCAGAGCTGGAGCGGCAGGTAACGCGGCTGGAGGACATCCAGGAGATTGAAAATCTCCAGCGGATGTACGGCTACTACTTTGATAACGCCATGTTCCCGGAGGTCATCGACCTCTTTTCGGAGAACACCGAGTCGGTGGAGATTACCGACCACGGCGTCTTCCGGGGCAAGGCGGCGGTGGTCAAAATGTACGGCGGCATGGTGGGCATGAAGCGTCCCGGCTGGATGTTCTTTGAGGTGATGCAGTCGCAGGGCGTTATCACCGTCGCGCCGGACGGCAAGACAGCCACAGGCCGCTGGTACACGCCGTCGTTTGAGTGCCGCCCCTTCGGCGGGACGAAAAAGCAGACCTGGCAGTTCGGCGTCTACGATAACGAATATATCAAGGAGAACGGAAGGTGGTACTTCAAGAAGCTCCACTGGAACCTCACCTACTGGACTTCCTACGAGGCGGGCTTCCTCAAGGTGCCCAAACTGTCCGATACGCCCTTCCCCCACGCCGACGCCCCGGCCACGGCCTACCATCCCTACCCCTCCGGCTACCACGTCCCCTACCCGTTCCGGCACCCGGTTACTGGCCAATAACAATTAAAGGTGAAGAACATGAACATTGAGGAACTGGAAAAACAGGTGCAGCTCGCCGAGGACATTCAGGAAATCGAGCACCTGCAAAGGATATACGGCTACTACTTCGACAACAACATGTGGGCCGAGATTTGCGACCTCTTCTCGGACAACGCCGAGTCGGTGGAAATCGTCGACCACGGCGTCTTCTACGGCAAGAAGGGCGTGCGGCGCGTCTACTGGGACATGTTCGCCGGGGGCGGCTCCCGCCAGAGCCCGCCCTGGATGCAGTTTATCGTCATGCAAATCGGCGGCGTGGTCGATGTTGACCCCGACGGCCGGCACGCCCGCGGCCGCTGGCAGACGCTGCTCTGCGAGGCCAAGCCCTACGGGGCCTACCCCCGCCAGGAGTGGCTCCACGGCTACTACGAGAATAAGTACGTCAAGGAGGACGGGCGCTGGCGGTTCTCGCTCTTACACTGGAACAATACGTTCTGTTCGCCCTTCGAGGACGGCTGGCTCAACCTGCCGCTGATGGGCTGGATGCCCCTCCCCGACGCCGACGCCCCGCCGACGGCCTTTCACCCTTACCCCGACCACCTCCACGCCGTGCCGTATCATTACAAACACCCCGTCACCGGCGAGTAAAGGTCTCTAGTCAAAGGTAATGATATTGCGCAGGGCCTCCCCCTGCTGCAGCGAGGCGACCGCCTCGTTGATGCGCGCCAGCGGGTAGTGCCCGCTGATGAGCTCGTCCAGCTTGAGCTTGCCCGCCTGGTAGAGCGAGACGAGGTAAGGGATATCAATGCTGCTGCGTATCGAGCCGCCGCCGCAGCCGGTGAGTATCTTCTCCGTGAAGACGAACTCCAGGGGGGTGAAGTCGGCCAGGTTGCCCCCCGCCAGCCCCACGACGACGGTCATGCCCTGCGGGCCGGCCATGGAGAAGCCCTGCCGGATGGCCGCCACCTTGCCGACGGTAACGAAGACGTAGTCCGCGCCCCGGCCCGAGGTCAGCGCCATGACCTTCTTGACGGGGTCTTTTTCTTTACTGATATTGACGGTGTGCGTCGCCCCGAAATCTTTGGCCGTCTTGAGCTTGCTGTCCAGCACGTCCACGGCGATGACGGGATAGGCCCCGGAAAAGGCCGCCCCCTGGATGGAGTTGAGGCCGACGCCGCCCGTCCCCACCACCACCACGCTGCTCATGGCCCTGACCTTGGCGCGGTTGACCACCGCCCCGAAGCCGGAGGTCACCCCGCAGGCCAGCAGGGCCGCCCGGTCGAGGGGCATGTCGGGCGGGACTTTGGTGACCAGTTCCTGGGGCACGGTGGTGTACTCGGCAAAGCCGCCCACCGGCCCGGCCATCAGCGCCAGGCGCTGCCCCTTTTTGTTGGCGTGCTTGGGCCTCATGAAGGCGCCGCGCTCGGTGCAGAAGTGGCGCAGCCCGATGGTGCAGTAGTAGCACTGGCCGCAGCCGGTGCCCACCGTGCCGATGACCACCGTATCGCCGGGCTTGACCTTGGTGACCCCCTCGCCCACCTCGTCCACGTAGCCGGCCGTTTCGTGACCGGCCAGGCCGGGCAAAGGGGAGGGGATTTCCCCGGTGAGGAAGTGCAGGTCGCTGTGGCAGACGGCCGTCACGGCGACTTTAACTTTCACCTCACCTTTGCCGGGCGGGTCGACGGTCACGCCGTCCTCGACGACCAGGGGTTTGTTCACTTCGTAGCAGATGGCGGCTTTCATGGCAGCATCCCTTTCTATTATTGATTATTCAAACATAATCACGTTGCGCAGGCCCTCGCCCTTTTCCGTGCTGGCGATGGCCTGGTTGATTTTAGCTAATGGATAGCGGCCGGTGATGAGCTCATCCAGCTTGAGGCGGCCGGTCTGGTACAGCGTCACCAGGTTGGGAATATCTATTTTGAGATTGGCCGCCCCCATGAAGCCGCCGATGATGTTCTTCTCGGTGGGTATCAGCTCCAGTGGTGAGAAGCAGAACTGGTCCTTGAAGTTGGGCAGGCCGATGAGGACGGTGGTGCCGCGCTGGCCGGTCAGGGCAAAGCCCTGCTTGATGGCGGCGATGCTGCCCACCGTCACGAAGACGTAGTCCGCCCCCCGCCCGCCGGTAAGCTCGCGGACGGTCTCGGCGGCGTCTTTAGCGGCGGCGTTAACAGCGTGCGTCGCCCCGAAGTCCATCGCCATCTTGAGCTTGCCCGCCAGCACATCCACAGCGATGACGGGGTAGGCCCCGGCGTAGGCCGCCCCCTGGAGGGCGTTGACCCCCACGCCGCCGATGCCCATGACAACGACACTCTGGAAGGGCTTGACCTGGGCCCGGTTGACCACCCCGCCGAAGCCGGTGCTGACGCCGCAGGCCAGCAGCGCCGCCCGGTCGAGGTGCATGTCGGCCGGGACTTTGACCAGCTGGGACTGGTCGACGATGACGGCCTCGGCGAAGCCGCCGATATTGCCCCGCTGGAATACCTGCTGCCCCTTTTGATTCTTGAGGCGCGGCGCCGCCGGGGGGTCGAAGCGGTGCTCGCAGAGATGGGGCAGGCCGGTAAGGCAGTAATAGCACTGGCCGCAGGAGGCCAGCAGCGAGACGACCACCGGGTCGCCGGGCTGGAAGGAGGTCACTCCCTTGCCTATCTCATCCACGTAGCCGGCCGACTCGTGCCCGGGAACGAAGGGCAGCGGGCCGGGCAGCTCCCCCTTGATATCGTGGATATCGCTGTGGCAGACGGCCGTGGCCGCCAGCCGCACCCTGACCTCGCCCGCGCCGGGCGGGGCCAGCGCGATGTCTTCCACCACCAGGGGTTTGCCGAACTCGTAGCAGACGGCCGCTTTCATGAGAACCTCCTGAATTTAGCAGATTAATGAATAGTTTTCACTCCCTCAGAGGGACGGCGCCTCCTCGGCGACGAGGAAGAGCCAGTCGTCGCCCTGCAGGACGGTATCGGCCGGCGGGTTGAGGCGGCACTGGCCGTCGCGCTCGATACCGATGGCAATGGCGTCGGCGCTGCCCTTCAGCTCCCGGAGGGCGTCGGCGAAGGGCCGTCCCGCGTATTCCGCCGGCAGGGCCACCCGGTAAATCTCGTTGCCCTGGCCCCCGGAGACCAGCTCGCGGGTGATGCGGTTGACGGCGGGGTTCTGCAGCGACATCGCCAGCAGCTTGGAGGTCAGCGACGAGGTATTAACGACGATATCGCAGCCGGCCCGGGCCAGGTGCGGCTCGTTGTTGGCATCGTTGAGCTGGGCGCAGCTGATAATGGCAGGATTGGTCGTCTCGATGGCCAGCACCGTCAGCACCGTCTTCTGGTCGGCGGCGGGGGTGGCGTTCTCCGCCAGGACGATGGCATAAGCCGCCTTAGCGATGCCGGCCCGCTCGAGGACGCCGACCTCGGAGGCATTGCCGCGGACGAAGCTGATACCGTCGGCGGCGGGTTTCCTCTCGATATGCTCGTCAATGATGGTAATCGGCGCCGCGCGGAACGCCTCGCTCAGCCGCAGCTCACTGACGATGTCCGCGGCGGTATTATTCCACCCGCAGATGACGACGTGCCCCCGGGAATTGATTTTAGCCATGCCTCTCACCCCCTTGGTCCATTTATCGTAGATGGCCACCCCGATGATACTGACCAGGGTGACCATCAGCACCGGCCCGCCAATCATGCAGAGCACGCCGATGACGCGGCCGGCGACGGTCACCGGCACCATGTCGCCGTAGCCCACCGTAGTCATGGTGACCAGCGTCCACCAGAGGCAGTTCCAGATATTGGCGAACTGGCTGCCGGCGGTGCCGCCTTCGGCCAGGTAGGTGCCCACCGTCCCCAGGAGAATGAAAAAGATACCGGCGTAGAGGACAATACGCCGGCCGGTATGCACCGCCACCCGGAACAGGCGCAGCACGGCGGCGAAGATTGCCATCGGTATCATCCCCCGTTTCAAGATTTACCCTGTCATCATCGGGACAGTAGTAGCATATCGCCAGCACCACGGCGCTGTCAAACCGGGGCACCGCTGCCGCAACACCCGCGGTAACCGCGCCCCGGGAGGGAACTTGACAATACATAGCACATATTATATTATTGAACAACTTGCCGACAGGGCAAGGACATAGTGCGGCGGATTATCAATTCTCTTCTAGAGAAATAAATGATAAAGGAAGGAAGTCATTATGGCAGCAAAATTTGAACTTTACAAGGACAAAGCCGGCGAGTTTCGCTGGAGGCTGCGCCACACGAACGGCAACATCATTGCCGACTCGGGCGAAGGCTATAAGACCAAGGCCAATGCCATCAACGGGATAAATTCCGTTAAAGAAAACGTGGCCAAGGCCGACGTAAAAGAGCTGGCCGCTAAGGCGGCCCCCAAGCCCAAGGCAGCCGCCATGCCCAAGGCCGTGAAATATTCCCCCGGCATGGGCGAGGCCGAGGATAACACCAGCGCCGTCGTTACCACGGCGGTGATTGCCGCGGCAGCCTTCTTCGTCATCGGCGGGGGCATCGCCCTCGTCGCCATGGGTGCGCTCTAGCGCCGGGCCCGAGCCAGAACCGAATTAACCCGTTACTAACCTGACAATTCAGGGATTAAATAAGGAGGGATAACTATGGCCGCTACTTTTGAGCTCTATACGGACAAAGCCGGGGAATACCGCTGGAGGCTGCGCCATTCCAACGGCAATATCATCGCCGACTCGGGCGAGGGCTACACCACCAAGGACAACGCCGTCAACGGCCTAGAGTCCGTCAAGGAGAACGCCCCCAGCGCCCCCGTCGAGGACATGACCTAACCCCCCGACACCACCGTAAGTTTATTTTAATTCAGAACGTTACGTCAGACGCGGGGCAGTCGCCCGATTGCCCCGCCGTATCCCCGTATAAGGGGGATACGTTTTTATAGCTATCCCCCCGCCCGCGCCTTAACTTAAGTTAAGCGCATTTAACGCATCCTCAGCCTTCCTATAGATAACCGTTCCTTGCCCGTTTACCCTCCCTTGGTCTAACCTGAAACTAGTATCAAGGCACGTGTACCCCCGGCGCCCGGAAAGAGCGGCGGCGGATGCACTTGTAGATAATATTACGCTGAACAGGAGATGACCATGACGGAACGTGAGATGCTCTTTCTTGACCGGGACCTGGTGGAGAAGATAGACCGGAACCGCGGCGATATCGGCCGGTCCGAGTTCATCGACTTCTGCATCGATAACCTGCTCGAAGGCGCCCTATCCGAGGAAGTCGTGATGACCGGTGAGAAGGCCGCCGACCGCCGGCCCGCCCCAAGGCAGGCGGCCGCCGCCTACCCTCCCAGCGAGGACTTCCAGCAGTTCAAACGCAACATGGGCAGTCTGATGAAAAACCTGATGGAAATCGTCGTCAACCTGGGCCTGGAAATGGACCGGAGCCGGAGCAAAGGCATCGACGAGCTGGACTACCTCAAGTTCCAGATGCGCAAGACCTTTGGGGAATAGCGGCCCCGGTTACGGGTAGCGCCTCCCCGGCCTGCCGTGGAACCCGGTCTGGCGCCGCCGGTCGGGTACGTTATGCCCCGGTACCCGTCGCCGGCAACGCCCGGTTAGAGAAAATCCAGCGGGGACATAGCTATGTTCAATTTTTTAGAAGGTTCGCCGGTCTTACAGCAAGTCTTATGGTTTGTGGCCATTTTACTTATGTCCGGCGTGGCCGCCTGGCTGGTCCTCTTCGTCATGCAGCGCCTGCAGCGCCTCTTGGCGAGGCGTAATCGCACGCTGGTCATGTCGAAGTTCGTCGGCTCGCTGGCCAAGCCGGCCTTCGTCATCATCCTCGTCGAAGGGGTAATCCAGGCTCTGGGCCGCCTGCCCGTGCTGGCAAACTGGGGCGACATCTTTTAC
The DNA here is from genome assembly GCA_034420195.1 of Dehalococcoidales bacterium. Taxonomy (GTDB): domain Bacteria; phylum Chloroflexota; class Dehalococcoidia; order Dehalococcoidales; family RBG-16-60-22; genus DAOUEH01. The sequence goes on along the minus strand of DAOULO010000016.1, from coordinate 25,040 downwards.
CAGGTCAGCATTACCATCCTCGTCGTCTTCGGCATCTACGCCCTGGCGCGTATCCTGAGCGTGGCGCTGGAGCTTTACCTGCTCTCGGACGCCTTCCAGCGGGCCGCCCACGTCGACGAGGGGATGATACGTCTCCTCAAGCGGGTCATCATCGGGGTGGTCTACGTCATCGGCCTGCTGATTCTGCTGGATTTCCATCATGTATCCATCAGCCCCATCCTGGCCAGTCTGGGCATCGGCGGTCTGGCCGTCGCCCTGGCCCTGCAGCCGCTGCTGGCCAATTTCTTCGCCGGCACCCAGATTGTCTCCGACCGCGTCGTGCGCGTGGGCGACTTTGTGGAGCTGGAGGACGGGCTTTCCGGCTACGTCACCGACCTGGGCTGGCGCTCGACGCGCATCCGCACCCTCATGGACAACTTCGTCATTATCCCCAACTCCAAGCTGGCCGACAGCGTGGTGACCAACTACCACTTCCCCGACCGCGACATCATGTTCGAGGTCAACGGCGCGGTGACCTACGAGAGCGACCTGTTCTACGTGGAGAGCGTGATACGGCAGGTGGCCGACGAGGTGCTTGAGGACTGTGTGGGGGCGGTCAAGACGTTCACGCCGTGGTTCGTCTACGAGGAGTGCGGCGACGCCAATATCAACTTCTGGGTGAGAATGAAGGCCGTTGACCGCTTCGCCGTTTTCGATGTCAAGAGCGAGCTTATCAAGCGGCTGCGCACCCGCTTCCAGCAGGAAGGCTTCCAGACGGTCCTGATAACGGGCTAACGACCCGGCCCGGCTACTCTTTGGGCTTCTTGGGCTTCTTGGGCTTTGGTTTCTTTTCCGGCTTTTCCGCCGCGGGGAGTTCGATGACCTCGGGCGTGGCGGCGGGCTCCGGGGCGGGCGTCTCGGCGGCGGGTTCCGCAACAGGTTTGGCGGCAGCGGCGGCAGCGGCGGGTTCAGCGGCGGATTCCACAGCGGGCTCGGCGCCGGCCGGGGCCGGCTCACCCTCGGCAGCCTCGGGAGGTGGCGGCGGAGGCGGCGGCCACTTGGAGTGGTTCAGCCAGTTATCCGTGAAACGCGGCCGTGCGTCGTCGATGTTGTCCTCCCGGGCGACCCTGGCCTGGAAGGCCTCCTCCACCCAGCGCCTGATATCGCTTTCGGACTCCGACCAGTCGTGGAAGGGGGCGTAGCCGCTCTGGACGTTATCGGACAGCCTCAGGGGGACGATGTCCTTCTTGTACTGCGGCTTCTGATAGTCCGGGTGGGTGGGCAGGCAAATCCCCAGCAGCCCGGAAAAGCCGTCCATCTTCTTCCTCAGGGCGGCGGCAATCTCCCAGTCCACGTGCTTGCGGCTCCAGGTATCGGCCCCCACCAGGACGACCACCACCGTCACCACGTCGATGTACTCTCCTTTGATGAGCTTCTCGATGTAGGTGGCATCGTCGTCGGTGGCTATTTCACCCTCCGGCACGGACTTGATGGTAAACAGGTGCCCGAAGAGCTCCTCAAAGCGGTCGCGGTACTCCTGGTCCTGATAGGAGTGGCTGAGGAACAGCTTGTGCTTGATTTCCTGGCGGCGGCCGCCGGCGGCCACAATCGGTTTGTCGTCCGGGCTCATCTCGCGTCCCTCCGGCTCAATAGTAAAGCCATCTTGCCCTGATTGTAGTATTTGCCGCCGCCACTGTCAATACGGGCATTAATCCTTGTCAGCACGGTACCTGAGATGGCGATGGGCCCGCCCTCGCCGGCCCCCGGCGAGATACGCCCCACGAAGCAGCCGTTGTTGGTGCCGGAGAAGCGCCCGTCGGTGACGACCGCCGTGGTCTGGTGCCGCCCCCGAATCCCCGACCTCTACCCCACCCCGGCCTCCCGGTTGATAAAATTATCACGAAGACTTGACAACTAGCCTATAGGTATTATAAAGTTTTCTGAGCCTTTCATCGTGGAATTAGGCAAAATATTACCACCACCCCTGACCTTGCCGGGGTTTGAGGGTAATAATCAGGGAAAAATCAGTGCTTATGTAAACTTTATCGGTTGAATAGTGGGTGAAATTCTCTATTGACTCATAGAAAACTTTAGTTTGAAATCGGGAAACCACCGTGTTAAATTGCAGATGCCAAGATTACCGAACACAATACCGCCCGGAGGGAGGTGACCATATGTGACAGGAGAAGTAGAGGCACTAACGTAAATTCCGCATTAAAGGAGAGCAAATTATGTGGAAAAAAACACTTAAATACCCAATACTACTGAGCATTTGTGCAATCCTGATTCTTACACCCATCTTTGCCAGCGGGTGTGGTCCGGGAGGAACGGAAGCAGACGAAATCCTCATCGGCGCATCACGTGACATCACCGGGCCGATGGCCGGCTTCCAGGAGTTTGGCTTCGCCGCTGTCTATAGGATGTGGCAGGATGAAGTCAACGCCGCCGGCGGCATCGACGTGGGCGGCAAGAAACTCCCCGTAAGGATAATTGAGTACGATGATGGCTCCGACAATGCCAAAGTCGCCGCCAATATCGAGAAGCTGTGCACGCAGGACAACGTCAACTTCCTCTTCGGGCCTACCGGCACGACCCCGCTTTTCGCCGCGGCACCTATCGCCAATAAATACGAGACCATCTTGCTAGCCGGCGAAGGCGGCGCCACCACCCTCGAGTCGAAGCTGCCCGACATGCCTTACATCTTCTCGGTCCTGAACTACTCCAACCACTTCCAGCTACCCGTCTTCGCGGCGCTTATGGAAGATTTAGGTGCCCAGACGGCGTTTATCTGCTACCTGGAGAACCTGCACGGCGCCGAGTACAACCTTGTCGCCCAGACCGAATTTGGTCTGCACAACATCCAGGTCGTGGGAATCACAAGCGTCCCGATTGATATCGCCGACATGGACCCGATAATCAAGCAGGCCCAGGCTTCGGGTGCCGACATCTTCTGCATGTTCGCCTACCCGCCCAATGTCATCCTCTTCACGCAGACGGCCATAGCGCTGAATTACAACCCGAAGGCCCTCCTCCTCGGCCCGGGCGGCAACTTCGGGTTCATGCCGCTTATGTTCGGCGATGCTCTGGAAGGTGTCATGGCCGAAGGGGCCTGGAACGCGAAGAGCTCCGCAGGGGCTGCCGAATTTGCGGACAAATTGCTGGCCAAGGTAGGTCCCGCGAACATGGACTGGTGGGGAGCGCTGGTGTACTACAGCGCGCTGCAGTTCTTCCAGCAGGCTATCGAGAAGGCCGGAACCCTGGACAACGATGCGGTCAGGAAGGTCATGGCCACCGAACATTTCCAGACCGCCCTGGGAGAAATGTGGTGGGATATTCAAGGTAGCGATGGCGGCGGCCTACTCCCGCTGGAAGGCTACGCCGGTCAAATCGGTCAGTGGCAGAACGGCATCTTTGAAGTCGTCGACCTCGGCGACAAGCGCACTGCCGATCCGATCTATCCCAAGGCACCGTGGCCGGCACCCTAGTGCATAGGTAAGTAACGTAAATAGGTTAAACAAAAAAGCAGGCTGTCTGGAGGTCATACTGCGGGGGCAAACCCGCCGGTATCCTCTCTAAAACAGATAATCTGTATGGCCTTCAGTCAGCCTGCCGGTGTAAAATTTAATATCACAATATAGTAACTAGCGAACCTTTTTACACAACAAATAATGGAACAATTTCTTAACATATTCCTCGGCGGATTATTTATCGGCGGTGTCTATTCGCTGGTATCGATGGGGCTCACCCTGCAGTACGGCGTCGCCAGGGTGCTGAACATTGCCCACGGCGAATTTCTGATGTTCGGGGCTTTCATTACCTTCGTGCTGCAGCAAAATGGCGTTGACCCGCTGCTTACCATTATCATCGTGGGCCCGCTGATGTTTGTCGCCGGATTTATCCTGTACCGGACATTGTTTACCAGTATCAGGCTGAAATCTCCTAATCCCGGCGTTTTTGAAAGCAACGGGTTGCTGGCCGCTTTCGGACTGTATTTTATCGTGCAGAATATCGCGCGGATTATCTGGGGCTCGAATGCGTACGGTTTCCCGTACCTGTCGGGCAGCATCTCCATCGGCGGAGCAGTCTTTGCCGAAAACCGGATTGTCGCGGCGGCATTCGCCGTGGCCCTCGGCACCGCCTTTTATTTATTCTTAGCACGTACCCGCACCGGCAAGGCCATCAGGGCAGCCGCCCAGGACGCCACCACCGCCGGGCTAATGGGGGTAAATATTAACACCACTCTGGCGCTGTGCTTCGGCTTCGGCGCCGCCATGTCGGGCATCGCCGGCTCGCTCATCGCCATTTGCTACCCGATAAATACGTTGATGGGACTGGGATATACCGTCATCGCCATCGTCGTCGTCACGCTGGGCGGGCTGGGCAGCATACCGGGGAGCTTCTTAGGGGGTTTTATCCTGGGTGTAATCGGCACCTGGGTGGCGTTCCAGCAGGCGGCATTGACCGTGGCCTCTTACTATGCAATCTTTGTAATTTTGTTGCTCATACGGCCTAAGGGCCTTCTGGGGAAGTAGAGAATGGACTTTAGCAAGATAAACTGGAAGCGGTGGGCTATTACGGCGGGAATGCCGCTGGTAATCGTAGTTATACTGGCCTTGCTGCCTAACTTTGGCTGGAGGTACGGTGTTACTCTATTTAGTACCTATTTCTTTTTGTATATTATCATGACCGTCAGCTGGGTCATGTTTTCCGGCGCCACGGGCTATATCTCGCTGGCGTCAGCCGCCTATTACGGGGTTGGTATCTATGCGGCGGCCTTGCTGGGAGACAAAATGCCGTTGATTTTCGTCGTACTTATCGGAGGCATTGCCAGCTTCGTCCTCTCCTTTCTCGTCGGCGCGATAACGCTGCGGCTGAGAGGCATCTATTTCGCCATGTTTACCTTCGGTCTCGTGCTTCTGATCTATCAGGTGCTCTACTTCTGGGAAATCGATGTCAACCATCTCGTCGGAAGGTTCGTGATAGTGAAAAGCAATGATGTCGTTTACTATTACCTCCTGGGCATCTTAGTCGTCACGGTGCTGGCAGCCTACTTGATGAGAAGGTCGAAATACGGGCTGGCGCTGCAGAGCATCGGCGAGAATGAAGAAGCCGCGAGACACATGGGCATAAACGTGACGATGGTCAAGATTACCACTTATGCCGTAAGCTCGATATTCATGGGCGCCGCGGGCGTCATCATGGCGATTAAACTGACCTACGTGGACCCGGGCACCGCTTTTGACCCGCTAATGTCTTTCAACCCGGTGCTGATGGCTATTTTCGGCGGGCTCGGGAACCTCTGGGGGCCGGTACTCGGTGCGGTAATATTCAGCTATCTCCAGGAACTATTGCAGACGGGCCACTGGTTTGGTATCGACTGGAGCCAGTACTACAAGCTCATCTTCGGTGTTATCCTGGTGGTCACCATCCTGTACCTGCCCAACGGCCTGATGGGCTTGATACAGAATATACGGAGACGAATAGGGGGTTTGCTTGCACATACTCGAGGGTGAGGGCGTAACCAAATACTTCGGGGGTCTGGCCGCCGTAGCCAACGTGGACTTCTACGTTGACCAAGGCGAGATTCTCGGCCTCATCGGCCCCAACGGTGCCGGCAAGACGACGTTGTTCAACCTCATCTCGGCGGCGCTGGTGCCGAAGCCCGGCAAGATTATCTTTAAAGGCAAAAATATCACCGGCCTGAAGCCGTACCGCATCTGCCGGATGGGCGTGGCCCGGACCTTCCAGGTAGCCAAGATATTCGGCAATCTGCCCGTTTTCGAAAACGTGCGCGTCGGCTCCTACTTCGGTCATAGCGGCGTTTCCGCGGCGGAGTCCGCCAGGATAGCCCAGGAACAGCTCGAGTTCGTGGGGCTGGCCCACGTGGCCCATATATCAGCCCACGACCTGACGCTTTCTAACCAGAAACGCCTTGAGGTCGCCCGGGCGCTGGCCACCCAGCCGGAGCTGCTCCTCCTCGACGAAATCATGGCCGGGCTGACCACTACGGAGGTAGCCCAGGCCATGGAGCTGGTCAAGAAGATATCCGGCCATGGCATTACCATCATCATGATTGAGCACGTCATGAAGGCCATCATGAACGTCTGCGGCCGGATTATCGTGCTTCATCACGGTCAGAAAATAGCCGAAGGCACCCCGCAGGAAATCGTCAATAACCCCAAAGTAATCAAAGTTTACCTGGGAGAACAAGCCGATGTTGGAAGTTAAGAACCTCAACGCCTTTTATGGCCCGATTCAGGTGCTCTGGGACATTAACCTGACCGTCAACGAGGGGCAAATCGCGGCCATTGTCGGCGCCAACGGCGCCGGTAAATCCACGCTGGTGCACGTCATCTCCGGCGTCATGCCGCCCGCCTCCGGCGAGATTTGGTTTCTCGGTCAGCGCATCGACGGCCTGGCGCCTCACGCCATCGTGGCACAGGGCATCTCGCACATACCCGAAGGGCGCCGCCTCTTTGCGGACATGTCGGTACGGGAAAACCTAGAGATGGGCGCCTACAGCGGCCGCACCTGGAAACTCCGCCATGATACCATGAAGGAGGTCTACAAGCTTTTCCCCCGGCTGAAAGAGCGGGAAAAGCAGCTGGCCCGCACCCTCAGCGGCGGCGAGCAGCAGATGCTGGCCATGGGGCGCGGCCTCATGTCCCGGCCCAAGCTGTGCATCATCGACGAGCCCTCCAACGGCCTGGCGCCCCGGCTGGTGCTGGAGGTCTTCGATATCATCAAGTCGCTGCGCGACCAGGGGATTACCATCCTGCTCATCGAGCAGAACGTCCTGCAGACCCTGCAGGTGGCCGACTGCGCCTCGGTGCTGGAAAATGGCCGCATGGCCCTTGAGGGTGCCTGCCAGGTACTCCTCAAGAGCGACCACATCCGTAAGGCCTACCTGGGACTATAATCAAGTCGGGCTAACCATCAAGTTCATTCCTCTCGTCACCCACGCCATCCCGGCGTGCGCATTTCACTCCACCCGCCGATATGTTATATAATTAGCTGGCCAAAATTTTCACCGCAAACAGGAGGTAGCCATGGATCTGGGTTTCAAAGGCAAGGTGGCCCTGGTGACCGGGGCCGGCAGTCAGATAGGCTTCGGCAAGGAGATTGCCCTCCGGCTGGCCAGGGAGGGCTGTGCCGCCATCGCCATCACCGATATCAATCCGGATGACGCCAAACTCACCGCCGCCGCCGTGGAGAAGGCAGGCGCCAAGTCCATCGCCATCAAGGCCGACGTCACCAACCGCGACGAGGTGCAGGCGATGGTAAAAAAGGTTATCGACGCCTACGGCAAGATAGACGTCCTCTTTAACGTGGCCGGGGCCATCATGGGCGGCGGCCCCCTGGAGGAGCAAAAGGAAGACCTCTGGAACCGGGAAATCGGCCTCAACCTCAAGGGGACGATGCTCGTCAGCCAGGCCGTCCTGCCCTACATGAAAAAACAGAAGTCCGGGGCCATCGTCAACATCGGCTCCGGCTCGACGGCCATGTTCAGCCACGGCGTCTCCACCTACGCCATGGCCAAGGCCGCCGTGGATATCTTCACCAAGCAGCTGGCCTTCGTCGAGGCCGGGACTCCTATCCGGGTCAACTGCGTCGCCCCGGGGCCCTCGCCGACCAATTTCATCAAGGCCCCCGATAAGCAGGCCGTCATCGACATGCTCGCCAAGGAGATACCGTTGGGCCGGGGCGCCACCCCCGCCGATATCGCCAACGCCGCCCTCTTCCTGGCCTCGGACGTCTCCGGCTACATCACCGGGCAGGTGCTCCACGTCTCCGGCGGCTCGGTGCTCTAAAGGAGACAGGCATGGATTTAGGCTTTCAAGGCAAGGTAGCCCTGGTAACCGGGGCCGGCAGCCAGATAGGCTTTGGCAAAGAGACGGCGCTCCGGCTGGCCAAAGAGGGGTGTGAGGCCGTCGCCGTCACCGATATTAACCTGGACGACGCCGAAAAGACCGCTGCGGCGGTCAAGCAGCTGGGAAGTAAAAGTATCGCGGTCAAGGCCGACATCACCAATCCTGCCGAAGTCGATGTCATGGTCAAGAAGGTCATCGATACCTACGGCAAAATTGATATCCTCTGCAACGTCGCCGGGGCGATTCTGCACAAGGATAACGTCCCTATCGATGAGCAGGACCCCGCCGTCTGGGAAAAGCAACTGAAACTCAACCTGGTCGGCACGATGAATGTCACCAGGGCCGTCATCCCGGCAATGCGGGCCCGGAAGTACGGCGTTATCGTCAACATCGGCTCCGGCAGCACCCACCAGTACGCCATGGGCGTGGGGACATACGCCATGTCCAAGTACGCTCTCGACCTCTTCACCCGGCAGCTGGCCTTTGTCGAAGGCCAGGCCGGCATTCGGGTGAACTGTGTCGCTCCCGGCCCGGCGCCGACTAATTTCGGCGCCATTCTCCGGGAAGGCATGCCCCAGCTCCCGCCCGAAGAGATGGAAAAGCGGCGGGCGGCCATGCTCGGCTCGTTCCCCCTGGGACGCCTGGGCACCGCCGCCGACATCGCCAACGTTACCGTCCTCCTCGCTTCGGACGTGACCGGCTATATGACCGGGCAGGTTATCCATGTCTCCGGCGGCTCGGTAATGTAACGAGTACCAAAGTCCCAATACTTAAAGGGGGTTAGCTACGTAGCTAACCCCCTTGACTATTGTCCCTTTCTGTAGTTAAATATGCCCACTGTCCGTTTCATGACCTGAATTCATCGGAAAACAAGGAGGAGAAAGATGAGTGCCTATCCCAATAATATCGGCGAGATAAAGGGCAAGTATAAGGGCGGCGGTGGGGCGCAGTTCTGGGCTTACGTTTCGCCGCAGCACGAAACGGCCCAAAAGGTCACCAAATGGGAGGTAAAGCTGGAACAGAAAGACGGCAACTGGGCCGGCTCCATCACCTCGGACGACCCGGAAAAAATCCTCAAAACGCCCAACCTCTCCGGGGTGTTCAGGGTTATCGTCACGGCCTCGGGGCCGGGCTTCGGCCCGAAGCAGCTCACCAACCTGCCGGACAGCAAGCCGGACGTCGGCTGCAATTCCAACTGCTTTGCCATGGTGGGCATCGTGGCTACCGCCGACGGCAAGGACGCCAACTACTGGACCGTCTGGGACGCCTTCTGCTCGTAAGCACCGCCAATCCCCGGCAGCCCGCGGGCTGCCGGAACAATTGTTAAATTTAGTGCCGGGCACCATTACCGAAGCTGGAGCGGGTATTGACAACTCCTGATGGCTGTGATTGAATGAATACAGAAGCTCTTGGCACAACCTGAATCAGCTTCGGGAGGTGCACCATGAGGCTTCACGCACTACTGGGAGTGTGGGAGGTGGACCGGCGACGCCCCGCCAGATGGTGGGGCCAGCCGTAAGCGAACCCGGCTCGATAAAATAGGCCGACTGTGAATACAGCGGCACGTAATGGTGGTGACCACCAAGAGTGAGCTGGGTTCGGAACGAGTCAATCTCGTGAGTGGAGGACGTCTGGAAAGGCGGCCTCCGCTTTTTATTTGGGGAAGCCCCCGCCTTGACAGCACCCTTCCCCCGAACCTAAAATGGCGGCAGATGAGCCGCAATATCCGCACCGTGCCCGCCATCCTCACCGACGACCCCATCGCCCTGGGGAAGATGGTGCTGACCACCGAGTCCTTCACGGACTATTTCCAGCTGGACATCATGGACGGGCAGTTCGTGCCCTCGCGGAGCGTCGCCGCCGCCGACATCGCCGCCCTCAGCCCCCGGCTCGCCTGGGAAGTGCACCTCATGACGCTGCACCCGGAGGACTACCTGGAGGACTTTAGGCGGGCCGGGGCGCGCAAATTTGTCTTCCACTACGAGGCCACCCCGGCGCCGGAGCCGGTCATCACGCTGGCCAGAAAGGCCGGTCTGGCGGTGGGTCTGGCGGTGAACCCGGAGACCCCCAACGAGGCCATCGCCCCGCTGGCGGAGTTGGTAGATAGCATCCTTTTCCTCTCCGTCGACCCCGGCTTCTACGGCAGCCCCTTCGTGCCGGAGGTACTGGAGAAAGTCCGCGCCTTCCGCAAAAAATACCCCCGGTTGGAAATAGACATCGACGGGGGGGTCAAGGAAGGCAATATCGCCCAGATTGCCGCTAGCGGCGTGGACGTTATCTGTATCGGCTCGGCCATTTTCCGCAGCCCAGACCCGGCCAAGGCCTACCGGCGGCTGACGCAAATCGCCCGGGCCAACGCCGCCTGAGGGGTTTAGGTTGCGGGCTTGTCATCTTCGCCCCAGTTGAGCATCAGCTCCTTGAGGCGCTGGGCCAGTTTGGGGCTGTTACGCAGCCGCTCGATGAAGACGGGGCAGCCCTCCAGCAGGGAGTTCTGCGCCGCCGTGGCCATGCTGCCCAGCAGGTTCTGCATGTTGATGTCCATCTGCTGGGGGATGCTCATCCCCGGTGTCCCCTGCTCCAGCTGGCGGCGGATATCCTCGGCGGTGAACTTCATCGGCACCACACAGCTCTTATACCAGGGGCATTCCTTGCACTGGACTATCCCGTAAGCCTCATTGAGGATATCATCCATAAAATCCTGACCTCGCGTTTCCTTAGGGACTCAGCAGGTTATCGAGCCGGTCTTCCAGGTCGGCCGTGCTGATAATCGCCCCTATCTTAATCTCTTTTATTATACCATCTTTATCAATAAAGTAGGTGGTGGGCAGCAGCCTGACGTTATAGGCGATGCTCACCGCGTAATCCGCATCCAGGAGCACCGGGAAGGTAATGCCAAAGGCCGCGACGAACTGGCTTACCAGCGACGGCGGCTCGCCCTGGTTGACCGCCAGGATGACGATATCCTCCACCTGCCAGTCCGGGTCTCGGCTCAGCCACTCGAACACCGGCATCTCCATCTGGCAGGGGCCGCACCAGGAGGCCCAGAAGTTGAGCGCCACCGGCCGTCCCCGATAGTCGGCCAGGCTGACCGTCTCTCCGGTCAGGCTCTTCAGCGTGAAGTCGGGTGCGGCTTTCCCCGGCGCGGGGAGACCCCCGCTCTCGCCCCCGGTGTTGCCGCCGCCGGTGCAGGCGGCCGCCGTCAGCGCGATGGCCGCTACCAGCAGGACGAGTAAGGCTGCCTTGTATACCCTTTTCATGATAACTCCCGACTATTATACTATGCTGCCAGCGAGGCGAACCAGTTGATGTGGCCGGTGAGGGTAAGCGCCCCCACCACGATGAGCAGCAGGGCGCTGATGACGTGAATCCAGCCACTGTAGCGGTTGAGGCGCTTGATGAGCGGCAGGGCGAAATCGAAGGCCGCCCCCACGATGAGGAACGGCAGCCCCAGCCCGGCCGCGTAGACGGCCAGCAGGTAGGCCCCGTGCCAGGCCGTCGCCTGAGTGGCCGCCAGGGCCAGGATGCTGCCCAGTATCGGCCCGACGCAGGCCGTCCAGGTGACCGAAAAGGCCGCCCCGATGAGCAGCGAGCGCAGGTAGCCGGTGGTGCGTCCTAGCCGGGGCGCCAGGCGCCGCTCGTAGTTGAGCCAGGGGATTTTCAGCGCCAGCAGGAGGAAGACACCGAAGGCGATGAGCAGGCTGCCGGCAATCCGGCTCAGCAGGTTGTAATCGGGGATGATGGCGTAGCCCGTCAGCCCCACGATGGCCCCCAGCAGGACGAAGACTGCGGCGAAGCCCGCCACGAAGCTCAAGGCGTGCAGGAACACCGGCAGCCGCGCCCGCCGGGTCGCGAATAGCTCCGGCCCGTAGAGGCTGGACAGATAGACGGGCACCATCGGCAGGACGCAGGGCGACAGAAAAGAAGAAAGCCCGGCCCCCAAAGCAATGAAAAAGGTTACGTTTTCACCCATCTTTATATTGTATAACGGGCGCCGCCGGTCTTGCCAGCGACTAATATCACGCCCCGCCGTTAAAAACACGGCCACGGCCCGGTGATACCCGATGGCGAACCGCTTTGACACCGGACGATTTTATTGCTACCCTGAAAGCGTAAGTCCATGATTTCCGAAGCCCCGGTGCCCCCTTCGGAAAGACGGGAGGATGGTAATCAGACCCCTCAGCTTTACCCAGATTTCCCTCTACCGCACCTGTCCCCTGCAGTACAAACTACAGTACATCGACGGGCTCAAACCGAAGGACAAGTGGTATTTCTCTTTCGGCACCACCCTGCACAACTGCGTCGAGTACTTCTTTAAGGCCAATACGGGCGTTCCCCCCACGCTCGACGAGCTGCGGCGCTACTACGAGCAAAAGTGGCTCTCAGCGGGCTACGAGTCCCCCGAGGAAGAGGCCCGCTACAAGGAATACGGGCGGGAAATCCTGAACCAGTTCTGGGAGATACACCGCGCCGATTTCCGCCGGCCGGTGGCCATGGAGAAGGGCTTTAACCTGGATATCGACGGTATCAAGCTACGGGGATTCATCGACCGGGTGGACAAGCTAGATAGCGGCGGCCTGGCCATCGTCGACTATAAGTCCAACCAGGAGCTCTTTACCAACGAGTATTTAGAAAACGATTTGCAGCTCACCATCTACCAGCTGGCCGCCCAGCAGCTCTGGGGCCTGCCCGTGGAACAACTGACGCTCTATCACCTCCGCTCCAATACCCCCTGCTCCTGCCCGCCGCGCGACGCCGCCCGTCTGGAAGAGGCCCGGCAAATTGTGCTGACGACCGCGGCGGATATCGCCGCCGAGCGGTTCCCAGCCACGGAGAACCAGTACTGCCCCTGCGATTTCGCGGCGCACTGCCCCTACTACCGCCACCTCTACGAGACCCCGGCGGCCCCTGCCGCCACCCAAGAGCAGCTGCCTGGCCTGGCCGCCGCCGAGGCCGTCGAGCGCTACGCCGAACTCCAGGGGCAAATCAAGGAGCTGCAGCTGGAGCTGGAGGAGGCCAAGCAACAGATTATCGAGTTCTGCCGCGCCGAGGGGCTGAATCGCGTCTTCGGCAGCAGCTACGAGGCCACCTACCGGCTCATGGAGCGGACCGGCTTCCGCGAGGAGGACATCCGGGCGGTGCTGGAGCCGGCCGGCCTCTGGGAACGGGTGGCCGGTCTCGACCCGGCCCGCCTTAAAGACCTCCTCGGCGACACCACCCTGGCCGAAGAACTCAAAAAGGAACTGGAAGCGCTGCGGCGGGTTACCGCCGCTTTCCCCCAGCTTTTCCTCAAGAAACGCGCCGGGGCGGAGGAAGAGTCTTGACGCGGCTGCTGCTGGCCCGCCACGGCCAGACCGAGCGCCACCGCGAGGACAGGTTCCTGGGCGCCACCGACGTCCCTCTGAGCGATATCGGCACCCGGCAGGCAGAGCGCCTCAGCCAGCGCCTGGCCGCCGAAAAAATCGATGCTATTTACGCCAGCCCGCTGAGCCGCGCCCGGGCCACGGCGGAAATCGTGGCCGCGCCGCACCGGCTGGAAATAAACATCCGCGACGAGATGCGCGAGTGCGACTTTGGCGTGGCCGAGGGGCTTACCTTCGGCGAGATAGAGAAGCAGCACCCGGCCCTGGCCCAAGAGCTGCTCGCCCGGCGGGCGGTGACCTTCCCCGGCGGCGAATCGCTGGCTGACCTCGACCGGCGGCTGACGCCGTTTGTCAAAGAAATGGAAAACCACCGCGAGGATGAGACGGTGCTCGTCGTCGCCCACGGTGGCCCGCTGCGCCTGCTCATCTGCCGCCTGCTGGGGCTGGGGATAGATTACTGGTTGACATTCCGCATTGACCTGGCCTCGCTCAGCATCGTCGAGACCCACCCCCAGGGCACGATACTGTGCCTGCTCAACGATACCTCGCACCTGAAGGAGTGAATTAATTATGACACGTGTTTTTGTTTCCTGGAGCGGCGGTAAGGACGGCTGCCTGGCCGGGCACCGGGCCCTGGCCAAAGGGATGGACGTGGCCTACCTGGCCAACATGGTCTCCGCCGACGGCACCCGCTCGCGCAGCCACGGCATCGCCGCCAGTGTTATCAAAGCGCAGGCGCAGGCCCTAGGCATTCCCATCGTGCAGCGGCGCACCGCCAACGACACCTACGAGGCCGAGTTTCACAAAATGCTGCTGAACCTGAAAGAGGACGGCGTCAGCGGCGGTGTCTTCGGAGACATCGACTTCGAGCCCCACCGCGAGTGGGTCACCCGGGTCTGCCGCGAGGCCGGACTGGACTGCTACCTGCCCCTCTGGGAGGAAGACCAGACCAAGCTCATGGAGGAGTTCATCGGGGCGGGTTTCACCAGCGTGGTCGTGGCCGCCCGTGACGAGTTCTTCGGGCCGGAGGTGCTGGGCAGGAAAGTGGATGGGGCATTCCTGGCCGAGCTTAAGGAAATGGCGCAAGTCAACAATATCACCCCCTGCGGCGAGGCCGGGGAGTACCACACCCTGGTCGTCGACGGGCCTATTTTTAAAAAGCGGCTGGAAATCACCGATAGCCAGAACGTGCTCCGGGACAGCATCCACTTTCTGAAGATTCGGGGCACGCGGCTCAAAGATAAATGACAGGAGTTTGAGATGACTAAGATAATCGCCAGAGTAACTTCTCAGCAAGGCACCTGCGGGGCCGGTCATAAGGTCGGCGACGAGTTCGTCCTCGGCCAGACGACACCGGCGGGGATGTGCTCCTGGGCCTTTCACACCCTTTTCCCCTTCGCCGAGACTTTGGAGTTCGGCGGTTCCTTCCCCTGGGAGAGTGGCCCGGACAAGGCCCGCGTGCCCTGCCCCGACCCCGATAACCCCATCGTCTGGGAGCTAAGGCGCGAGGAATAGGGTGAGCGGCCAGGTCTTCCGGGGCACAGTAGAAACGGGAATCGGCGGTGCCGTCGCCGAGATGACCAAACCCGGTGCCCTGGAGGAATTTCGTCAGCTGACCGGCCTGGCCATCGTCCCCGGGACCCTGAACATAGACCTCAGCGAACCTATCGATTTAAAGCTGCTCTCTTATGTAAAATTTGCCGACATCGGCTGGGAGTTTGACCCCGCCACCCAGGGAATAGAGTATGAAGGCGAAATCGGCGTGTATTTCCGCCGGGCCGTCGTGGCCGGCAGGTACCCGGCCTGTATCCTCATCTTTACCTGGGTGACCGATATACATACCGATGCCGAGCTGGTCAGTCCCCACCACTTGCGCACCGTTCTCAACCTGCAGGATGGCGATAGCGTAACGTTTCGACTGGCCGAAGCATAACGCAGGAACCGGAGTAACCCCTCACCGCCCCGTCTGAGTTATCTATTCCCACCCTAGCCGCCCTCGCGACACTAGCTTGCCACCCGCAGCTTTATCCCTACCACCCCAAGGGAGTAGCCTGCGAAGAGGGGCGCTAGCCCCTCTTAATAATCCTTTCCCCCTCTCCAAACAAAATATCTAAGGTCTTTTCCGATGCCGAGTTTGGAGAGGGGGATAAAGGGGGTGAGGTAAAACCCCATCACCGGCTTTCTCGGCTTCGGCCCCCTGTGCTATACTTGAGAAAATAAGCCAAAACGAGGGTTAGCCTTGACCGGACACGCCGAGGCCAAAGCCAGAATCGAAGAGCTGCGGGCGCAAATCAACCACCACAACTACCGCTACTACGTGCTGGACAGCCCGGAAATCAGCGACGCCGCCTACGACGCCCTGATGCGGGAGCTGAAAAAGCTGGAGGAAGAACACCCCGACCTGCTCACCCCCGATTCCCCCACCCAGCGCGTCGGGGCGGCACCGGTCGAGGCCTTCGGGGTGGTGACCCACCGCTATCCCCTACTCTCGCTGGGCAACGTCTTCTCGCCCGAGGATCTCCAGGCCTGGTACACGCGGACGGTCAAGCTGGCCGGGGGGACGGCCTTCGATTTCGTCGGCGAGCACAAGATTGACGGGCTGGCCGTGTCCCTCACCTACGAAAACGGCCGGTTCGTCACCGGGGCCACCCGCGGCGACGGCCTGCGCGGCGAGGACATCACCCAGAACCTGCGCACTATCCGGAGCATCCCCCTCTCCGTCGGCAAGAACGCCCCACCCCGCTTCGAGGTACGCGGGGAGGTCTACCTCTCCCGCACCGGCTTCCGCAAGCTCAACAAAGAGCGGGAAAAGGAAGGTCTGCCCCTCTTCGCCAACCCCCGCAACGCCGCCGCCGGCTCGGTGCGCCAGCTGGACTCGCGCATCACCGCCCGGCGCCCCCTGGACATCTTTATTTACATGCTCGGCTACGCTGAGGGCGGGCCGGAGTTGAAGACCCACTGGGAGACGCTGGAATACCTAAAATCGCTGGGCTTCAAGGTCAACCCCAACAACAAGCGCCTGAAAACCATCCACGAGGTTGAAGAATATTATAAAACCTGGAAAGAGCAGCTGGAAGGACTGGACTACGAAGCCGACGGTATCGTCATCAAGATAAACGACCTCTCCCTCCAGCAAACTTTGGGCGATATCGGCCGCGAGCCGCGCTGGGCGGTGGCCTACAAGTTCCCCGCCGTCCAGGGCACCACCCGCCTCAAGGAAATCGGCATCAGCGTGGGACGGACGGGCACCTTAAACCCCTACGCCATCCTGGAGCCGGTCGCCGTGGGCGGCGTCACCATCAAGCAGGCCGCCCTGCACAACGAGGACGATATCCGCCGCAAGGATATCCGCGTCGGCGACAATGTCATCATCCAGCGCGCCGGCGAGGTCATCCCCGAGGTCATCGGCCCCACCCCGGAGAGTAAAGAGAACCCCAAGAGGAGTAAGGATTACGACCTGCTAGCCAGCCTCGACAAAGATAAGGCGGGCCACTCCCTCTGCCCCTCCTGCGGTGAGGCCAGCATCGTCCGGCCCGAGGGCGAGGTGATGTACTACTGCACCAACGCCGCCTGCCCGGCTCAGGCGCAGCAGCGCATCGAGCACTTTGCCTCGCGGGGGGCGATGGATATCCGCGGCATCGGCGAGAACATGAGCGCCGCCCTCTATAAGCACGGGCTGGTGAAAGACGCCGCCGACCTCTACTACCTCAAAAAGGATAAACTGGCGGCGCTGGAGAAGATGGGCGAAAAGAGCGCCGAGAACATATTGAAATCCATTGAAAATAGCAAAGAGCATCCCCTGGCCCGCCTCATTTACGCCCTGGGCATCCGCCACGTGGGTGCGGAGATGGCAGAAGTCCTCGCCGGGGAGTTCCCCCGCCTCGACGACCTGGCCGCCGCCAGTCGGGAAAGGCTCACCCAAATCGGCGCCGTCGGCCCCAAGATTGCCGAGAGCATCACCGCCTTCTTCGCCCAGGACTCCAACCGCGATATTATCCGCCGGCTCAAGGAGGCCGGCGTGCGCCTGACCGGGACGGCGGCCAAGACCGCCGACCTGCCCCTGTCCGGTCAGGAGTTCGTCCTCACCGGCAAGCTGGAAGGTTTCACCCGCCCCGAGGCCGAAGCGCGCATCCGGGAGCTGGGCGGGGCCGCCAAGGACAACGTGACCCGAAAGACTACCTACGTCGTCGTGGGGGCGGATCCAGGCTCCAAGTCTGATAAGGCGGACAAGCTGGGCATTACCAAACTCACCGAGGCCGAGTTCCTCAAAATGCTGGAGCAGTCCTGAACCGTATTCCGGCCCTAAATGCCGAGGATAGTAGCGTAAAACCAATTGAGAAGGAGGGGCGCATGAAAAAGATGAGGATATTGCCGCTGGCGCTGGCAGCCGTGGTACTGGCCAGCCTGCTGCTGGCCGGGTGCGGCGTCTCCCAGGCGGACTACGACGAGCTGTTCGCCCAGAAAACAGCGCTGGAGACCGAAAAACAGGCCCTGCAGGGGCAGTACGATGACCTGATGACCGAGAACGCCGGCCTGGCCGCCGATTACGAGCAGCTGACCAGCGATTACGCTACCCTGGAGACCAATTTCCAGGCGCTGCAGGACATGAAAGACGCCATTGAGCTGCAGCTCCTTACCGCGAGCGACCAGGTGGCGGCGCTGCAGGCCGTCTATCCGCCGCGGGACTTCGCCTCGCTGCGGGAGCTGGAAGACTGGTTGGCGGCCAACGACGTCTCCGAAAAACCGATAACCGCCAACGCCGAGGACTGGATTGGCCGGGCCATAGAAGTGCAGGAAGACGCCCTGGCGGATGGCTACGTGGTCTCCGTCGATTATGACGGGCCCGATGCCGACGGCCTTTACCTCGTTTACTGCACCGCCGTCATCAACGGCTTTATCTATTTCTGGGACCCGGAGACCGACGAAGTCTGGCAGGATACCAGCCTCGGCTCCGTCAAATAAAGGATGGAAATTATCGCTAACGGCCAGGAACCCGGATGATGAAACTCATTGTCGGCCTGGGCAATCCCGGATTTCTCTACGCCCGCAACCGCCACAATATCGGCTTTATGTGCGTGCGGCAGCTGGCCCGCGCCCACGGCATCCGCTTTGATAGAAAGCAGGGGCAGGCGCGTACCGGCATCGGCCGCATCGGCGGGAGCCGCGTGGTGCTGGCCCGGCCGCAGACCTACATGAACGCCAGCGGCGACTCGGTGGCGGCGCTGACCCGCAAGCTGGATGTTACCCCCGACGACCTCATCGTCATCCACGACGACCTCGACCTGCCGGTGGGTAAGATTCGCCTCCGTCGCGGCGGCAGCTCCGGGGGACACAAGGGCATCGAGTCCATCGTCGCCCGGCTCGGCACCGCCGACTTTTACCGCGTCCGCGTCGGTATCGGCCGGCCGGACGAAACCGGCCTCGCCCCCGCCGATAAGGAAGCCGCCGTTATCAACTACGTCCTGGCCGACTTTACCGGCGAAGAGAAAAAAATTATCGCTAAGGCCATCCCCGAGGTCGGCCAGGCGGTGAGCTGCCTCATCAGAGAGGGCCTGGAAGCCGCCATGAACCGGTTCAACTGAGTTTGGCTTGATGGAAAACAAGACCGTCATCACCATTAAGGCCGTGCACCTGTTCCTCTTCTTCGTCCTGTGCGCCAGCCTGGCCTACGCGCTTTACTGTGCCGTCGTGGGCCGGTACGACGGGTGGCTCCTGGCGGCGATGCTCATGATATTCATCGATGGTGCTTCCATCGCCCTCAACAAGGGGCGCTGCCCGCTGACCACCCTGGCCGAGCACTATGGCGCCGCCGACGGTGCCGTGACGCACCTGGTCATGCCGCGGTGGATGGCGAGCTACGTGTTCAAGTTCTTCGGCGTTGTCTTTGTCATCGAGGTTATCTGGCTGGCGGTGGGATATTTTACTTAGCCGACCCCACCCCGTCTGAGATATCTATTCCCACCCAAGCCACCCCGTGTCATCCTCGGCTTATCCCGCAGGGATTTGCCCACCACCCCAGGGGAGTAGCCCGCGAAGAGGGGCGTCAGCCCCTCTTAATAATATTCCCCCTCTCCAAACAAAATATCAAAGGCTTACTCGGGTACCGAGTTTGGAGAGGGGGATAAAGGGGGTGAGGCAGGTAAAACTCACCGGGCCAAAGTAGGTCTAGACAACCCCCCTCAATTGCCACGCTTTACATTCAGGTGTTATAATTTCCCTGTCTGATAGAGGCACTCGGTTGGAAGAAAAGCAAATATTCATCGGGGTTATCGGCGGCAGCGATATCTCACCCAAGGTCGCCAAGGTGGCCGAGGCCGTCGGCCGGGAGATTGCCCGCCGCGGGGCGGTGCTGGTCTGCGGGGGGCTGGGGGGCGTCATGGAGGCCGCCTGCCGCGGGGCCGCCGCCGAAGGCGGGCTTACCATCGGCATTCTCCCCGGGGAAGACCGCCGCGCCGCCAACCCTTATGTCAAAATCCCCATCGCCACCGGCCTGGGCTACGCCCGCAACCTGGCGGTAGCCCGCTCCTGCCAGGCGGTTATCGCCGTCGACGGCAGCTACGGCACGCTCTCGGAAATCGCTTTCGCCCTCCAGGCGGGCACGCCCGTCATCGGCCTGGGGACGTGGGAGTTATCTAAGAAGGGGCGGGCGAATAACAGCATCATCACCGCCAAAGACCCCGCCGAGGCCGTCGCGAAAGCTATTGAATTGATTGCCAACGGAAAATAGACCTGATAATTCCCCCTAGTGGAGAGGTAAATGTCAACGATTGAGGACATCAGGGCCCGGGAAATCCTGGACTCGCGCGGCAACCCCACCCTGGAGGTGGAGGTGGAGCTCTACGACGGCACCTTGGGGCGGGCGGCTGTACCCTCCGGAGCCAGCACCGGCCAGCACGAGGCGGTGGAACTGCGCGACGGCGATAAAAAGCGCTACGGTGGCCAGGGCGTCCTCAAGGCGGTGGCCAACGTTAATGGAAGCATCGCCGGGGTGCTCATCGGCATGAAGGCCGCCGAGCAGGCGGCCATCGACAACGCCCTCATCGACCTCGACGGCACGCCCGATAAGTCGTGCCTGGGGGCCAACGCCATCCTGGGGGCGTCGCTGGCGGTGGCCCACGCCGCCGCCAACCAGCAGGAGGTACCGCTCTACCGCTACCTGGGCCGGGTAGACACCTACACCCTGCCGGTGCCGCAGCTCAATATCTTAAACGGCGGCCGGCACGCCGCCAACTCCACCGACCTGCAGGAGTTCATGGTGGTGCCAGCGGGGGCGGAGACTTTTGCTAAGGCCATGCAGATGGCAGCCGAGGTCTACCAGGCGCTGAAAAAGGTGCTCCAGGGCCGCGGGCTCAATACCAACGTCGGCGACGAAGGGGGTTTCGCCCCCTCCCTGACCTCCAATAAGGACGCCGTCGAGGCCATCCTGGCTGCTATCGAGGCCGCCGGATACCAGCCGGGCCAGGACTGCTTCATTGCCCTCGACCCGGCCTCCAGCGAGTTCTACGAGAACGGTAAATACGTCCTCGCCCGCGAGGGCCAGACCCTCACCTCCGCCGGGATGGTTGATTATTATGTAAAATGGTGCGCTGCCTACCCCATCATCTCCATCGAGGACGGCCTGGCCGAGGACGACTGGGAGGGCTGGCAGCTCCTCACCCGCAAGCTGGGCGGTAAAGTCCAGCTCGTCGGCGACGACCTCTACGTCACCAACGTCGGCCGGCTGGGCCACGGTATCGGGCGGAAGGCATCCAACTCCGTCCTCATCAAGCCTAATCAGGTGGGCACCCTCACCGAGACCATCGACGCCATCCGCATGGCACAGCAGGCCGGCTGGACGGCCGTGGTCAGCCACCGCTCCGGCGAGACCGAGGACACCACCATCGCCGACCTGGCCGTGGGGCTGGCCACCGGGCAAATCAAGACCGGGGCCCCCTGCCGCTCGGAGCGCACCGCCAAGTACAACCGGCTCCTCCGCATCGAGGACGAGCTCGGCGAGAACGCCAGCTACGCCGGGATGAGCGCCTTCGCCCACCTGAAGGGGACGGCTTGAGCGAGGTCTACCCCGGCATCCACTGGCTGAAAATGCCGATACCCATGCCGGAATCGACGCTGACGCACGTCAACATCTACCTGGTGCGCGGCGGCGACGGCTTCCTGCTGGTGGATACCGGCTGGGACACGCCGGAGTCGCTGGCCGTACTGGAGCAAGGGCTTAAACAAGCTGGCGCCAGCGTTAAGGACATCACGCAGATACTGGTGACCCACGTCCACCCCGACCACTACGGCCTGGCCGGGCGCATCCGTAAGCTCTCCGGCGCCCGCCTCCTCATGCACCAAATCGAGCGCGGCTTCATCGAGCCGCGGTATATCCACATGGACACCCTCCTCCGGCAGACCGACGCGGCGCTGGTGGCCAACGGTGTCCCCCACGAAGACATGGTGAGCCTGCGGGACGCCACCCTGGGGCTGGAGGATTACGTTGACCCCGTCTACCCCGATACCGTCCTCAAGGGCGGCGAGACCGTCAGCACCGGCGAGTTCACCTTCCGGGCGCTGTGGACGCCGGGGCACTCCTCGGGGCACGTCTGCCTCTACGAGCCGGAGCGGCGAATTCTCCTCTCCGGCGACCATATCCTCCCCACCATCACCCCCAATGTCAGCGCGCACCCCCTCGCCATCGCCAACCCGCTGGGAAAATATATCGCCTCGCTGGAAGAACTGAAACAGCTCGACGTCGGCCTCGTCCTGCCCGGCCACGACGTGCCCTTTACCCACCTGGCCGACCGCGCCGCCGAAATCATAAGCCACCACCACGCCCGCAACGGCGAGATTCTGGCCGCCCTGGGCGGCGGGGCCAAGACCGCCCGCGATATCGCCCTCTCGGTAAGCTGGGGGACCAACGCCTCGTGGCTGGACCTGCCCTTCTTCCACCGCCGCATGGCCATTTTCGAGACGCTGGCCCACCTGGAGATGATGCTGGCCGAAGGCCGGGTGAGTAAAGAGGCCCGTGACGGCGTTATATATTACCGGCGGGCGTGATATAATCAATAATGAGCAATCTTCTAAAAAGGATTATTGAGATTGAACCAATTACCATCTGAGGAACTATCCAAAGTATTCCAAAAATTAGGCGAAAATACTTCAGTTTTGTTGGATGCCACACGATATTATTCTAGCATTTTCGAAAAGTATATTACTCATATTAATGTGATTCTCACCCAGAATTTATCACAGTATACACTGGCATTACAACAGCTACAAGAACCACTGTTACGAGCTATAGAAGGCGCAAAAAAGAGAAGGATGGTTGTGGAAGCATTCCAAGAATGCGATTTGTGGCTTGCCCCATCGATGTTAGAATTATATGAGCGAATTTCAGAATTATATCAACAAGGGAAGAAGCCAGCTATACCTAGTATTATTTTTCGCTATTATAAAAAGGATGACTGGGCTATCTTAAGAAAAACCGTTAATAGCTGGGAGCAGAACAAATTTTTCCGCTCTAGAATGAAAATAATTAATGACGCCTTAGAAGCTCATATAAGTGGTAAATATACACTTACAGTACCGGCCTTGCTTCCACATATAGAAGGAATAGCCATAGACATTATAAAAAAATACAATGTCCCCGAATTAGATGGGCCTATAATCTACAATAAAGAATTATATGGCACCGATGGGAAGGTCACTGCACCTAGTAGAGTATTGGCAGAAACATCAATATCTGGTTTCGGGAAGGCGGTAGTGGTCTGGAGCTTTTTATACTACATAGAAAAAACTCTGTATTTTTCTCCGCACGGTGAACGAAAGGGAATTGAAGATCTAAAAAAAGAAACATCATTGAAAAGAAATCTGATTCTACACGGAATACAAACTAAATATGCCACATCCATGAACTCTCTCAGATGCTTTTTAGCCCTCGATGTTCTTTCTCTAATAAACTAAAGGGTAGATAAATAATTGAAGAAAATCGGCATTACCACCACCGTCCCCACCGAGGTGCTGCTGGCGGCCGGTTACCAGCCCGTCGACCTCAATAATGTCCTCGTCGGCGACCCCGACCCCAACCGGCTCATCACCATCGCCGAGCGGGCCGGCTTCCCCCTCAACTGTTGCGCCTGGATAAAGGGCCTCTACGGCGCCTGCCTCGACCGGGGCCTCGCCGACGTCCTCTGCGTCACCGGCGGCGACTGTTCCAACACCATCATGCTCATGGAAACGCTTAAGCTCAGGGGCGTCAACGCCGTCCCCTTCGCCTACCCCGACCGCCCCGACCCGACGCTCGTGCGGGCGGCCCTTCAAGACTTGGCCGATAGATTAGGCACGACACTTGAGGCCGCCGAGAAGATGAGGCAAGAGCTTCAACCCGCCCGCGACCTGGCCCTGAAGCTGGACGAGCTCACCTGGCGGGAGAATCAAGCCAGCGGGTGGGAGAACCACCTCTGGCTCGTTTCGGCCTCGGACTTCAACGGGGACTATCACCAGTATGCCGATGATGTGCGCACTTTGATTGATGAGTGCGCCCGCCGCCAGCCCTACCCCGCCGGCGAGCTGCGGCTGGCCTACATCGGCGTGCCGGCGGTCTACGCCGGCGAGCTTTACCCCTTCGTCGAGCGCTGTGGCGGCCGGGTGGTCTATAACGAGGTGCAGCGCCAGTTCGCTATGCCGGAGCCGGGCAACTCGCTGTCCGCGCAGTACGCCCGCTATACCTACCCCTACTCCGTCCACGAGCGCATTAACGACATCAAGACCGAAATAGAGCGGCGGCACCTCGATGGCATCATCCATTACGTGCAGGCCTTCTGCCACCGCGGCATCGGCGACATCGTCTTCCGGGACGCCTTCAAGCTGCCCGTGCTCACTCTGGAAGGCAACGACGACTTCTGGCTGAACAACCATCTCAAGACCCGTATCGAGGCGTTTCTGGACATGCTCCAGCGGCGCCAGCAGTCTACCCGCCCCCGCCGACAGGCGCTAAAGAAATAATCATTCAGGAGGCGAAATGACAACCAAAATCGGCATCAACGGCTTCGGGCGTATCGGCCGGCTTACCCTCAGGGCGCTGCGCCAGTACCATGCCGACGACCTGGAAGTGGTCGCCGTCAACGACCTGGCGGACACCAAAACCAACGCCCACCTGCTGAAGTGGGACAGTGTCTACGGGCGCTATCCCGGCGAGGTGGCCGCCGGTGATAAAGCCATCATGGTGGACGGTCAGGAGATTAAGGTCATCTCCGAGCGCGACCCCGCCACCATCCCCTGGAAGATGCTGGGCGCCGATATCGTCATCGAGTCCACCGGCCTCTTTACCGACGCCACCAAGGCCGCCGCCCACCGCCAGGGCGGGGCGAAAAAGGTGATTATTTCGGCCCCGGCCAAGAACGAGGACTACACCATCGTCCTCGGCGTCAACGAGAAGGGCTACGACCCCAAGCAGCACCACGTTATCTCCAACGCCTCCTGCACCACCAACGGCATCGCCCCGGCGGTCAAGGTGCTCCACGACTCTTTCGGCGTGGCCAAGGGGCTGATGACCACCATCCATTCTTACACTAACGATCAGGTCGTGCTGGATACCTACCACAAAGACCTCCGGCGGGCCCGCGCCGCCGCCCTCAACATGATACCCACCACCACCGGCGCCGCCAAGGCGGTCACCCAGGTCATTCCGGAGCTGGCCGGGCGGATTCACGGGCTGGCCTTCCGCGTGCCCACGCCGACCGTTTCGGTAATTGACTTCGTGGCCGACCTGGAAAAGGAAGTCACCGTCGAGCAGGTCAATAAGGCGCTCCAGAAGGCCGCCAAGGGGCCGCTCTACGGCATCCTGGAG
>DAOULO010000015.1:0-24811 GCA_034420195.1 Dehalococcoidales bacterium | reverse complement strand
TACCAAGACCCTGCTCACCCTTGCCTATCCCTATGGGGCGACCATCTGGGTGACCGGCAGCGGCGTCATCAACGACGTCGTCGCCGCCAGCTACGAGCACTGGAAGTTCACCGCCGACGCCCTGGCGCAGGGCAGCGCCACCAGCCCCTACGACGGCATCCGCATCCAGGTCTGCGTTTCCCCCGATTATACCGGCTCGTCCGTGGAGATAAACGGCACCATCGAGAACACCGCCGGCATGGACGGCCCCTTTGTCATCTTCTCCGGCCAGCTCTCCGAGGATATCCTCTACCTGCACAACAGCCCCAGCCCACCCACCGGAGACCGCGAGGCCCAGGCCGACCTGCCCATGAATATGTACCCGCCCTCGGCGGCGACGCTCTATAATTACGATACCGATTTAGATATTGACCTGGGCCGGTTGGTACTGCCCGCCGAGGTGGCCACCGACCTCAGCATGTACCAGAACTGGCAGATGACCCTCCCCCAGGACCTGCATCTGGAGGGTAACGTCACCGCCATTCTCTGGTCGGGCACGCAGTATTTCAACCGCACCACCCCCGGCACCATCGTTGCCTACCTGCGCGACCTGAGCGATGCCGGCTACGCCGATATCGGCTACGGCACTCTGACCCTCGACCCGTGGCAGCCGGATACGGCCGACTGGGTGGAGCGCAAGGTGGTCATCGAGAACGTCGATTATACCATTCCCGCCGGCCACATCCTCGACCTCACCTTGGTCGTCCCGGAGACCTCCTCGGCCATGTGGCTGGCCTACGATACCATCCGCTATCCCTCGCGGCTGGTGCTTAACTCCTACCCCACCGCCGATTTTACGGCGGAGTTTGTCGGCGCCGTCGATCAGATGGTCACCATCGCCTTCACCGACCAGACCACCTCCGACGAGGGTATCGTCTCGTGGGAGTGGGGCTTCGGTGACGGCGAAGTCAGCAGTGAGCAGGACCCGGTGCACACCTACGATGAGCCGGGCGCCTATACCGTGGTCCTGGTCGTTACCGAGAGTGACGGCGATAGCGATACTGAAATCAAGACGGCCGTGGTAACCACCGAGGGCGTCACCCTCATCGATACCGGCCCCTCGGCCAACTTCGTCGCCACGCCGACGTCCGGTTTCGCCCCGCTGACGGTCGTCTTTACCGACCAAAGCACCTCGGACGACGGCATTGTCATGTGGAGCTGGGACTTTGGCGATGGGCAAATCAGCGGGATGAAGAACCCCATCGTTGTCTACGCCGAGGCCGGCGTCTATACCGTCACGCTGACCGTATCCGAGCTGGACGGGAATACCGATACCAGGACCCGCACCGGCTACATCAACGTGAGCGGCAATACCGGGCCGACGGCCGCCTTCAGCGCCGCGCCGACGTCCGGCTACGCCCCGCTGACGGTGGACTTCACCGACCAAAGCACCACCAACGATACCATCGTTTCGTGGCTGTGGGACTTCGGCGACGATACCACCTCTACCGAACCGAACCCGACGCATGTCTACGCCGCCGAGGGCACCTACACGGTCAGTCTGACGGTTACCGAGGACGACGACGACGTTGATACCGAGACCAAGATTAATTACATCACCGTCCTGCCGGAGGGCGTGCCCTTCGCCGACTTCACCGGGACGCCCACCTCGGGCAACGAGCCGCTGACGGTGACCTTCACCGACCAAAGCGCTTCGTCCCAGGGCATCGTGGCCTGGCTGTGGGACTTCGGCGACGACACCACTTCCACCGAGCCGAACCCGACGCATATATATAATAATGAAGGTACCTACACGGTATCGCTGATGGTGACCGAGGCCGACAGCGACAGTGACACCGAGACCAAGACGGACTACATCACCGTGGCCGATTCCGGCCCCACGGCCGCCTTCACGGGCGCGCCGACGTCCGGCTACGTCCCGCTGACGGTGGACTTCACCGACCAGTCCAGCTCGCCCAGCGGCATCGTGTCCTGGCTGTGGGACTTTGGCGATTATACCACCTCTACCGAGCAGCACCCGACGCATACCTATACCTCCTTCGGGGACTACACGGTATCCCTCACCGTCACCGAGGCCGACAGCGATAACGATACCGAGACGAAGACGGACTACATCTCCGTCGCGCCGATAACTACCTACGCCGTGGCCTACCAGGGCGCCTACAACGATGGCTTCGTGAGGACGATGGACATCGCCAATGACGGCCAGATAGGTAATACCGTCATTGACACGCTGGAGTTCGACTCCAGCGACGGCCAGACGCCCGATATCATCCACGTCGGCGGTAATATCTACGCCATTGTCTACCAGCGCGGCGGCCAGGGCTACCTGCGCACCGTGGAGATTGTCATCGACGGCGATATCCGCAGCACCACCATTGATACCCTCATCTTCGACGGTACCGCGGGCTATGTGCCCGATATTATCCATGTCTCCGGCGATGTCTACGCCATCGCCTACCAGGGCCCCGGCGACAACGGCTACCTGAGGACGGTATCCATCGCCGCTAACGGCCAGATAGCCGGTAGCGTTATCGATACGCTGCAGTTCGACGGCAGCGACGGGATAATGCCGGATATCGTCCACGTCTCCGGCGATATCTACGCCATCGCCTACACCCGCGACGGTTACTATACCGACCCGGGCTATGTCCGCACCGTGGAGATTGCCAGCGACGGCCAGATTACGGATAGCTACATCGATAGCTTCAACTTCGATGGCTCCGTCGGCTGGGAGGCGGATATCGTCCACGTCAGCGGCAATATCTTCGCCGTGGCCTACCGCGGTTATAACGACGACGGCTTCCTGGTGACGATGTCCATCACCCCCGACGGCCAGATAAGCGATACCGCCATTGACTACCTGGGGTTCGACGGCGCCGACGGGCGTATGCCCAACGTCATCGCCGTTACGGATACGGTTTACGCCATCGCTTACCAGCGCGGCACCCTGGGCTACCTGCGCACGGTGGAGATTGCCGCCAACGGCCAGATAACCGATAGTATCATCGATACCCTCATCTTCGACGGCACCCAGGGCGAGGCACCCAGCATTACCCATATCTACAGCGACGTCTACGCCATTGCCTACCAGGGCCCCGGCGACGACGGCTGGGTGAGCACGATGACCATCGCCAGCGACGGCCAGATAGGCAACAGCACCATCGATTCGCTGGAGTTCGACGGCTTTAACGGCATGTACCCCAGTCTCATCCACCTCATGGCCTCGCCCAACCAGCCGCCGGTGGCGCTGGACGACAACGCCAACGTGACGGAGAACGGCAACGTGGTCATCGACGTGCTGACCAACGACAGCGACCCCGACGGCTACACGCTGCACGTGACCAACCTGACGCAGCCCTCCTGGGGCACGGCCGTCCTCAACCCGGACGGCACGGTGACCTACACGCCCTACGAGGGCTACACCGGCCCGGATAGCTTTACCTACACCGCCAACGACGGCCTGGTGGATTCCAACGTCGCCACGGTAGACATCACGGTTACGCCGTAACCGGCGCGGGGGCACCCGCCCCCGCGCGCCGATTACCCGTGCCGCGCCCGGCGGACGGCGGTTACAGACACTTTTTCTATACTATCGTTCCTTCAATATGTTCTTGCCTTCGTGGTAGACTCCTTTTGTGGAAACCGGCCGGAGCTGTCTCCGCCGGTCTCCGGGAGGTATCTACCGTGACCAGAAAGGCAAAGAAGCGAATCTTCATCACCGCCGTGGTGCTGCTTTCCCTCTTCACCGCCATGGTGGGCGCCGGTCTGGCCGACCTGGACGACCCCTACGCCGACGAAGTCGTCAGCTTCACCCAGGGCGGGGTCTGGGACAATGCCCAGACCGACCCGCCGGGTACCTGGGGTCTGACTGATGTACCGGAGGAGGCGCTGGGCGGCCCGACGCAGGGCGCCGGGGCCGGTAATGCCTATTTCGTCTCCCTGGGGGCCAACCCCGCCGGTGAGATAATCCTGAAGTTCACCGACCGCGTCATCATCGACGGGGACGAGAACTCGGGCTACGATTTCGTCATTCATGAGTTCGGCGCTCAGGACGATGCCTTTGTCTACCTCTCCAACGACCGCAACGGCGACGGTAATCCGGACGGCTGGAAATACCTGGGCTACACGGCCACCGATGCCACCTTCGCCTACGAGCAGGGCTATCACCCCGATTACATCACCGGGCAGTCGTCCTCCTGCCTTTTCTTCTTTGACGTCGCCGGTGAGCTCGACGACCTCGGCGGTTGGGCCGACTACATCAGGATTGTGGACGATAACGCCGGGCGCAGCGACCCCAACTTCACCGACGGCTTCGACCTCAACGCCGTGGAGATATTGAACTACGGCTACCTGGAAGAGACCGGCAACGGCGATGACGGCGGCGACCAGGACCAGAATCAAGACCAAGACCAGGACCAGGATAACTCCGGCAGCGGTGACGACTGTTGCGATGACAATTGCCAGTGCTGGCAGGATAACAACCAGTGCCCGGACTATTCCGGCTGCCAGAGCCACCAGTGCGGCTACGACAGCTGCTCTTCCGGCTGGAACTGCGGCCAGAGTTACGGCAGCTGGGATAAATCCCACAGTTGCTCCGGCGGCAGCTCCTACGGTGGCTATTCCCACTACACGTATACCAAGACAAAGCCGGGCGGCTGGTGGAATTTCGGCCGGGCCTGGAATAAATTCTGGGGCTGGTGCCGCTTCTAAGCCCGACGACGGCCAATGAGCAGGGCAATTATGCCCGTGTCTGGCGAGGGGTCATCAAGGCCCCTCGCTTGTTTTTACAAAATCTTTACAAAATCTTTAGCGTTTTTTTATGCTGCCGGGGACACCGGTGTGATATTATGCAGACAGCTTTGTATGAAGACCCCGGCGGACAGTTAATTGATGAAGCTACATGATGGCGCTTTGGATGAAATAGCCGCCCACGTCGAGCCACAGCTGCTCGGCCGGCTTACGGATATCGTCGCCCGCAGCCCCGACGTAACGAGTCTGGGCGACGCCTTTACTGCCGAACTGGTTAACTCGGGCACGGTGGACTGGGCGAAGATATTGCTCACCGTCGGGGCTGACGACAGCGCCGATGCCGCCTCGCCGCGGTACCAGTCCCGCTACGACCTCTTCGTTCGCGCCATGACCGTCATCGAAAACGAGCCCCCCGCCGCGGTCTGTCGCCAGCTGGGCTGCCCCGGCCTGGTCAGCTCGCTCATCTGGCTGCCCCTGCTGGCCGGCCCGCAGGTTATCGGCGTGCTCGTGGTCGCCAACCTGACTCCCGCCGACCCCCAGAAACAGCTGCCGGGATTGCAGTACCTGGCGGGCATGCTCTCCCTGGCGGTGCAGGTCAGGCAGCTGCGGCAGGAGACGGAGACCACGCAGCGGCAGGATACCGCCTGGAACAACTTCGTCGACCTGCTCGTCCACGAGCTCAAGACCAGTCTCACCACCATCGTCAGCTCGGCGGGCCTCCTTAAAGAAGAGACCGGTGATGCCGACGAGCTCAAGCGGCGGCTGGTGCAGAGCCTGGGTGATTCCGTGGCCCACCTCGAGGCGACCATTACCGAGCTGCCCAATATCGCCCGGGGGCGCCGGGGGCCTTTAGCGGCCCCGGAGGATTATATCGCCGTCGGCCCGGTGCTGCGCGAGGCCGCGGCGCAGGTGAAGCCGCTCGCCCGCAAGCGGCAGCAGCGGCTGACCCTGGAATGTCCCCGCTCCCTGCCCGGCGTCGCCGTGGGGCAGGGCCAGCTCAAACAGATTATCGTCAACCTGCTCACCAGCGCCGTCGAGACCACCCCCGCCTCCGGCGAGATTCTCCTGAAGGCTGGAGTGGAAGCGGATGCCATCGTCATTAAGGTGCGCGACGGCGGCCCGTCCATCCCCCGGGAGAGGCACCGCGAGCTCCTGGAGCCCGACCACTGGCTGGATGTGGATACCCAGTGGCTGCCCCGGCAGCGCTTCCGGGTGGCCGTCGCCAAGCTCCTGACCGAGACCTGCGGCGGACAGCTCTGGCTGGAGAGCCAGCCGGGCTACGGTAATACCTTCGTGCTGCGCTTGCCTCCGGGACGGGCGACCGGACAGCCCGGCGGTACTGACGGAGGAGACGAATGAAGGTATTAATTGTTGAGGATAGTACCGACGTCGTCGAGACGTTGAAATTGTGCTTCAAGCTGCGCTGGCCGGGGGCGACCGTGCTGACCACCTCGTCCGGCCAGGAGGCCATCGGGCTGGTAGAGACCGAAGCCCCCGACCTGGTTATCCTCGACCTGGGCCTGCCCGATATGGACGGCCTGGATGTCCTCAAGGATGTCCGCCTCTTCAGCGATGTCCCCGTGCTGATTCTCACCGTCCGCGATGAGGAGGTCTCCAAGGTCAAGGGGCTGGAGAGCGGCGCCGACGACTACGTCATCAAGCCGTTCAGCCACATCGAGCTGCTGGCCCGGGTCAAGGCCGTGGTAAGGCGCGGGCGCATCTCGGAGACCAGCGGCGGCGAGCCGCCGATTACCGTGGGGGACGTGACCATCGACTTCGCCGGACGGGAGGTTACCCAGGCCGACGCGCGGGTGGAACTGACACCAACGGAATGGCGCCTCCTCACCGTGCTGGCGCGCAACGCCGGCCGGGTGCTGAGCTACGATATCTTGCTGGGGCGTGTCTGGGGGCAGGAGTACGAGGGCAACGAGGACTACGTCAACAAGTATGTCTACCGCCTGCGGCAAAAGCTGGGCGACAACTCCGATTGCCCTAAGATTATCGCCAATGCCCGGGGCATCGGCTATAAGTTCGTTGGCGTGCATTAGCCGAACTACAATATAATATATACGTTATCCGGCGGGCCTGTTTTCGGGCCCGTTTTTCTTTTATCCCCCTTCAGCCCCTCCGGCGATGCTACGGCGAGATTTATCCATCAGATAGGCATTTTTTTTCCCACCGCTGGGCATTTTGGGAACCAAGATGTATATTCTAATATGACAAGATAACAAGGGTCTCACGAAGGGCCGGAGATACCGGCCCCCACCCTAACCCCAGGAATCGCGAATCGAGATGAACATCGACAGCAGGGAATACCTCAACCGACAGGAATTTGGCGAGGCCGGCGAGCTGGCCAAGCGCGGGTGGAAGACCCTGCTGTTACTGCTGGCGCTGGCGCTGCGGGTCAAGCATAACATCCGGCTGGGGGTCGAGGTGGCTCCGCCGGAGGCGGAGGCAGTGCCCCCCAAAGTGGCCGGGGTACTCCTGGCCGATACCGACCCCGAGTCCTCCCAGGAGCTTACCGAGGTGCTGGGTATCGGCGGCTTTGGGGTGACGGCGACGCTTAAAGAGGACGAGATACTCGCCGCCGTGGACGAGGCGAGTCTGGTCATCCTCGACGAGGCCATGCCGGAAAGCCAGCAGCTATGCGCCCGCATCCGCGAGCGCTCCCAGGTGCCTATCATCCTGCTGGGCTCCGACCCCAGCGAAGAGGCCTGGAACCGCGCCGTCAACTGGGGCGCCGATGCCTACCTGCGCCGCGTGATGAGCCGCCGCGAATTCGTGGCCCGCATCCGCGCCATTCTCCGCCGCTACCTCAAGGGCAAGAACATCGCCCCGGAGACCGACGAGACCGCCGAAGACGGCGGCGGGTAGGGCCCCATCCCGGATAATCTGAGATTGAAGGAAGTACTGCTATGAACAGCCGACGCTCCAACATCGAGGTAGTTGCCGATATCCTCCGCATGGGGGAGGCCAGCCGCACCCATATAATGTACCGCGCCGGCATGAGCTATACCCAGTTGAACAAGTACCTTGACTACCTCGTGGAGCGCGGCTTCCTCCTCTGGTCGGCGGAGAAGTACCCCTCCGGCATCTACCGCGTCAGCCCGGACGGCCGGCTCCTGCTGGAGTCCATCGAGAGAATCGAGGAGATGCTGGGCTTCGGCAGCGGGGACAGCCTGATGGACAACATCAGCCAGTCCATCAAGACCCCCCAGCACCGGCCGGAGCGAGTCCTGGCCGGGAGCCGCTAGAGCGTTTTATTGACATAATCCTTATTTAGCCTTAAGTATTTTATCTTCACTTTTTATTTTCATTTCTCCCCACCCCACCCCCTCTATGTTATCTATTCCCACCCTAACCACCCCGTATCATCCTCGGCTTAGCCCGTAGTTTGTCCCCCCGTCCCGGGGTGGGGTAAAACCATGGGGGTAAGTGGCTGATACCCCGGGGGGGTTGGGTGGGATAAAAATACACCGTGGGGCGGGGTAGGGTTGGGGGGAAGTTTAAGAGGGGCGCCAGCCCCTCTTTTCTATCTCCAGCTAGAACATAGTTATGGAGAAAGGCAACAAGACAAACGGCGAATTTTGAAGCAAGCTATATATGAAGGATTTAGTAATATCAGTTAAGTAAATTAAGGTGGTAGCATGGCCAAGACCGAGAACCCCGATATCGAAGGGCTGGACCTCAATACCTGTAAGATTCAGCCCGAGGTAATGCGGCTGATACCGGAACAGATAGCGCGCAAGTACAAGGTAATGCCCCTGGAGATTATCAATAACTGCCTGCGCGTGGCCATGGCCAGCACCGACGATATCCTGGCCCAGAGCGCTCTGGCCGCCCTGACGCGTCTTTCCGTGGAGGTAATCGCCGCCCCGGAGGAAGAAATCCAGCAGATTATCGACCGTAACTACGGGGCCCATAACGAAATCGGCGAGTTTCTCAAGGTGGCCGGCCCGGCCCAGCCGCAGCCGGCCAAGGCCGAGGCCGACCCGGCCTCGAGCGGGCCCATTGTCAAGGCCCTCGACGCTATCATCGACGAGGCCGTCAAGGCCCGCGCCTCGGATATCCACATCGAGCCGGAGAAAGACCGCCTGCGAGTGCGCTACCGCATTGACGGCGTCCTCCACGAGACGATGACGCTGCCCCTGAGCGCCCACGCCGGCATTATCTCGCGCATCAAGATTTTGGCCAACATGAATATCGCCGACCACCGGCCCCAGGACGGCCAGTTCTCGGTGAAGAACCGTAAGGCAGATATTGATATCCGCGTGGCCACCCTGGCCACCGTCAGCGGCGAGATGGCCACCCTGCGCATCCTGGACAAGGCCTTCGCCGCCCTCTCCCTGAACGAGCTGGGCTTCTCGGAGGCCAACCTGGAGCGCTACCAGAACATGCTGCGGCTGCCCTTCGGGATGGTGCTGGTCAGCGGCCCGACCGGCTCCGGTAAGACGACCACGCTCTACGCCTCGGTCAACTCGCTCGACCGCCGCGGCCGCAACATCGTCACCATCGAAGACCCGGTGGAGTACAGCTTTGAAAGCATCAACCAGATTCAGGTAAACGTGCGCGCCGGCATCACCTTCGCCGCGGGGCTGCGCTCCATCATGCGCCACGACCCCAACGTCATCATGGTGGGGGAGATACGCGACCCGGAGACCGCCGAGATTGCCGTGCAGTCGGCCCTGACCGGTCACCTGGTGCTGGCCTCCATCCACGCCAACGATGCCGTCGGGGCGCTCTCGCGCCTCATCGACCTGCAGGTGCCGCCGTTCCTTATCTCCTCGGCCCTGGTGGGCGTGGTCGGCCAGCGCATGGCGCGGCGCATCTGCTCGCGCTGCCGCCATACCACCGAGGCCCCGCTGGAGGCCGCCACCGCCTACGAGGCAGAGATGGGCAAAAAGCGCCCGACCTTTATCTACGGCAAGGGCTGCAATTCCTGTGCTCAAACCGGCTACCACGGGCGCATCGCTATCTTTGAGGTCATGCGTATGAGCGACGAGACGCGCCGCATGCTGCTGGCCGGCGTGGACACGGCCCTGATGCGGCAGCAGGCCATCGAGGAGGGCATGGTCACCATGCGCCGCGACGGTATGCTCAAGGTCAAAGACGAAATTATCACCCCGGACGAGGTCATGCGGGAGGTATACAACACGGGTTAGGGACTAACCATTATGGATTATCAATACATCGCCTTCGACAGCAACAATCAGGTCGCCAGAGGGACGCTCACGGCCGCCAGCGAACAGGCGGCGGCGCGGGCGCTGGCCCAGCAGGGCTTCCGCACGCTCAGCGTCAAGCCGGTGATGTCCTTCTCGTTCAGCTTCGATAAGCTGGTGCCGGCGCTCTCGCGCATCAAGCCGGAGGTCATCGTGCTCTTCTCACGGCAACTGGCCCTGCTGCTGGAATCGGGCACCAGCATGACGGCCGCCCTGGAGCTGATGCAGTCGCAGGTATCCAACCGGCGCTTCGCCAGGGTGCTGGCGCAGGTGACCGCCGACCTGCGCGGCGGCGACCGCCTCTCCACCGCCCTGAGCAAGCACCCGGACGTCTTTCCGGAGATTTACCTGCGCTCCCTCTCCGTGGCCGAGCAGAGCGGTAACCTGGAGACGGTGCTGCGGCAGATGGCCGACCACGTGGAAAAAGAGGCGGCCACCCGCAAGAAAATCAAGGGCGCCCTGGCCTACCCCATCTTCATCTCCGTGGTGGCCGTGGTCGTCATCGCCGTGCTGGTGCTCTTTATCGTGCCGGCCTTCGCCAAGCTCTACACCTCGCTGGGGGCGGAGCTGCCGGGGATGACGCAGCTGCTCGTCAGCGTCACCGACTGGATTGGCGCCAATATCGTCTACCTGGCAATCGCCGCCGCCATGGCGGTCTGTCTGATACTCCTGTATACCCGGTCGCCCGCCGGCAAGTACCAGTGGGACAAGACGATACTCTCGCTGCCCGGCATCGGGCGGGTGGCCCTGCTCAATGAGCTGGCCCGCTCCTGCCGCACCATCTCGCTCTTGTTCCGGGCCGGCCTGCCCCTGCCCGACATCACCTCGCTGGTGGTGGAAAGCAGCGGCAACCAGGTCATCGCCCAGGCCTTTACCGAAGTCCGTAAGGATATGATTAAGGGCGAGGGCCTCTCCCAGCCGATGGCGAAAAATCCGCTCTTTCTGCCGATGATGGTGCAGATGGTGCGCGTCGGCGAGGAGACGGGGAGCCTGGATACCACCCTGGGGGCGGTGGCTGACAGCTACGAGGTGGAGAGCGCCGATAAGACGCGCTCCCTGATTGCCCTCATCCAGCCGGCGATAACGCTGTTCATCGGCGCGGTGGTGGCCCTTATCGCCATCTCCCTGATGTCGGCGATGTACTCCATGTACGGGCAGGTCATGTAATCACGCGAGGAGCTGTTGATGAAACTTAGCGGCAAGAGCTTAACCCTTTTAATCGTGGGCATCACGCTGATTATGGTTTTCAGCCTGGGGATGGTCTACCTCCGCAACAGCCAGCAGCAGCAGGAGCTGGCCGAGCAGCTGGACATCATCCAGCCGGTGCTCGACCGGACGACCACCGGTGACGTCTCGTCAGAACTGGCCGAGCTGGAGAGCCGCCAGCAGGCGGCCGAGCTGGAAATGGAGGCCGCCCGGGTCGTGGTGAGCCAGCCAATCTACGCCATCGGCATCGCCCGCGAGCTTTACGATATCGCCGATGATACGGGCGTGGAGATTACGTCCATTACCTCGTCGGGCGTCATCGCAGACCTGCGGAGCGGCCTGGTCTTCTCGGCCCTGACGGCCCGGATAGAAATCGAGGGCGATACCGCCGACCTGGTGGATTTCATCGCCGCCTTCGGCCAGCACTACCCCACCGGCCTGATTACCTCGCTGCAGATGAATATCCCCGACCCGGCCGACGAAGAGACCGACGAGAACGGCAACCCCCGGCAGCCGGCGGCCAACATCGACGTGCAAATCTTTACCTACGAGGGTAATTAACATGGCCAACGCAGTGGTTACCATCCATATCAACGACGCCAACCTCCGGCTGCTGGTCGCCAGCGGCAAGCGGGTGACCGAGTACGCCGAGGCGGCCCTGGAGCCCGGCCTGGTCAAGGACGGGGTCGTCATGGAGCCGGAGCGCGTGGCCGCCAAGATTAAGGATATCCTCCGCAGCAAGAAAATCGCGACCACCCGCGCCACCGTGGCCGTCAGCGGCCTGCACAGCCTCTGCCGGGTCATCGCCCTGCCCACGGTGCCCCGCTCGGTGCTGCCGGAGGCGGTCAAGCACGAGGCGGAGCGGGTGCTGGCGGTGCCCCTGGAGCAGTTCTATCTCTCCTGGCAGACCCTGAGCACCTCCAAGGAGGAGATGCAGCTCTTCCTGGCGGCGGTGCCGCGCAGTACCGTGGACGCGCTGGTAGCGACCCTCCAGCACGCCGATTTAAAGGCCGAGCTCATCGACCTGGCCCCCCTGGCCCTGGCCCGGGTGGTCAACCGGGTGACCTCGGTGAAGATGCCCAAGGTCATGGTGGTCAATATCCACTCGCGGGAGATAGATATCGTCCTGCTTGTCGACGGCGTCCCCCAGCTGGTACGCAGCCTTACCATCCCCGGCGAGCTGTCTTCCCTGCAGGACAAGCTCGCCTCGGTCAGGGAGGAGCTGGGGCGCACCATCAAGTTTTATAACTCCACCCGCGCCGAGGAAACGGCCTCGGGCATGCTGCCCATCTACGTCGTCGGCGAGGCGGACCAGACCGAGATTTTAAAGATATGCAAGATGCTCGGCGGCGATACGGAAGGCCATCCCTACCTGCCGCTGCTCTCGCCGCTGAAATGGCCGCGCGACCTGGTGCAGCGGCAGTTCATGGTCAACGTCGGCCTGGCCCTCAAGAAGCTGGCCTCGGACAGCGTCCCCGGCGTCTCCCGGGTAAACCTTAATATCCTCCCCGAGGAGAGCAAACCCCACAAGCCCGCCTCGACGAAAAAGACCTTCGCCGTCGCCGGCTTCGCCCTGGCCGTGGCCGTCATCGGGCTGATGGCCTTCGTGGTGCAGGGCCGCGCCGCCGATAACGAGGCCCTCAGTGACCAGATTCAGGATACCGGCCAGGTGCTCCAGACCCGGCAGACCGAGCAGCGCATCCAGGAGAAAAAGGTGGTCCAGCTGGAGCAGCAGGTGGCCGCCATGGAGCATAACCGCGACGCCTTCGTCGCCGTACTGGCCGACTTCACCAGCCACCAGGCCATCATCGACGGCGACCTGGCTGTCCTCATGTACAACCTGCCGTCCGGCCTGATACTGACGGATATCCGCCACATCGACGGCGAACTGATGGTCAACGGCGTCTCGCCCAGCGAGATAAAGGCCCTGGATTATGCCGATGCCGTCTGGGCCAGCGGGCGCTTCGACACCATCGCGCTGACCCGTCTCGCCCGGGAGGACGGCCGCTACGATTTCGTCCTCACCCTGACCAGCCCGGAAGGAGAATTATAGATGGATATTATCGCCTTACTGGATATGGCCAAAGACAAAAAGGCCTCCGACCTGCACCTCATCGCTGGCAGTCCCCCCATGCTGCGCATCCGGGGCGGGCTGACGCCGGCCGAGGGCCTGGAGACACTGGCGGCGGCCGACGTGGAGACGGCGCTGTCCCAGCTGGCGGCGCCGGAGCAGTGCCAGGCCTTCCGTGACGAGCTGGAGCTGGACTTCGCCTACGCCATGGCCGACGGCGGCCGGATACGCTGCAACGTGGCCTGGCAGCAGGGCTCCATCAAGCTTTCATTACGATTATTGCCTTCCAAAATAGCCTCCATCGCCGACCTGGGCCTGCCCGAGGTCTGCCGTGAGCTTATCCTGCGCCCCCGCGGCCTGGTGGTGATTACCGGGCCGACCGGCAGCGGCAAATCGACGACGCTGGCGGCCATGATTGACCACCTCAACAATGCCGAATGCCGCCATGTCATCACCATCGAAGACCCCATCGAGTACGTCTATACCGGCGGCAAGTGCGTCATCAGCCAGCGCGAGCTGGGCAGCGACACCCGCTCCTTCGCCCAGGCCCTCAAGCACGTGCTGCGGCAGGACCCGGACGTTATCCTCGTCGGCGAGATGCGCGACCCGGAGACGGCCGCCGCGGTGCTCAACGTCGCCGAGACCGGCCATCTCATCCTCACCACCGGCCACGCCCCCAGCTCCAGCCAGGCGGTGGAGCGCATCGTCGACCTCTTCCCGCCCCACGAACGCAGCCTTGTCCAGTCGCGGCTGGCCTCGCTGCTGCTGGGCGTTATCTCGCAGACGCTGGTGCCCACGGCCGACGGCCAGGGAAGGGTGGCCGCCGTTGAGGTGATGCTGGGCAGTCCGGCGGTGAAAAACCTCATCCGCGAGGGCAAGATTTACCAGCTGCCCAATATCATCCGTACCAATACCCAGCAGGGCATGCTGCTGCTGGACCAGGCGCTGGCCGATCTTTACCGAAAGGGGAGCATCACCCGCGAGTCCCTGCTGGCCTACTGCAACGATAAGGAAGAGACGGAACGGCTGGCGGGCAACGGCCGGACGCCGCCGGCCTACGGCCCGGCCCCGGCGACGGACGGGCTGGATATGCCGTCTGTGCCGCGGTAGTTCACGTGGGCTTTCCATCAGTTTGGCATCTAAAATCCATCGTTTAGGCATTTTAGGAACCGGCGATTCCACGGCCATCGGTTAGAATGGTTTGAGGATGGAAATGAAGCTGGCGCGGCTTGGGGGCGCCGGCACTTAAAGTGTTTTCCCAGGAGGTTGCCATGCAGGCTAGAGAAGATGCCGAGCAGGAAATGACCAATGACAGGAGCATGATAATCGTCCCGGTCAATCTGTTGGCCAAAATCGATATGAACCGGGACAAGCTCAGCCGGGCCGAGTTTATCGAGCTGTGTATCGATACCCTCACCGAGCGCGGTGACGAGGAAAGCCGAGACCTCGTTGCCAGCGTCTTCCCGGCCTACGGGATGGCCCAGCCCCGCAAACCCGCCCGCACCAACGTCACCCGCGAAGAGTTCGACGAGCTTAAGACCAGCATCAAGGACATGCTGCGGGCCTTCGTCGCCTGTATGCCGCAGCACATGGCGGATTCGTGGAACGAGGCTACCAGCGATGCCCAGGAGCGCTCCAAACAGCTCCTGGAGCTGCTCGACGAATAAACCCCGCTCATAATACTTTAACCAACTTCTGATAGACGTCCCTCACCGGGCGCAGGCAGATTCGCCTGCGCCTTAGTTATTTCCCCAAAACATCTCTTTCTGTAGCCACGGTAAATCCGTGGCTTTCTTTGTCTCCTGCCCCAGACCTTGACGCTTGCTCTAGAGCAAAGGTCTGTATTAGAGCCACTAGGAAAAACCCCGCCGATAGAGTAATTTCAATAGTGGAGAGGTGGAGGTAACTCCGGAATTTATAGGAGACATGCCATGAGATGTCACGTTGAGATTACCGATAGTGCTCCCCGAGAGGAGTACCGCCGTCCCGTGTCCTACCACGATTTTGCCGAATCCGGCGAGGGCCGTCCGGCCAGCGCCGTCAAGGTCACCGGCCTGCAGGCGCAACGCAAGGTATGGACGGGCGGCGAGGTGCCGGTCTACGTTACCGTGACCAACTATCTCGACCACGAGAAGGTGGCCAACGTGGTGCTCCAGGACTGCACCAAGAACGTCCTCATCGGCGAGCGAGAGCTGATTATCCCGGCCCAGACCGCCAAGACGCTGACCTTCTACTGGAAGACCCACGGCTTCAGCCTGGGTGAGCATGTCCTCCACGCCGAGGCCATCAGCGACCCCGAGCCGTATTACGAATACGACCGCATCTCCTCCTCCCGCATCGACCGCGACGAGAGCTACCCTGCCCCGCGGCGCGACCGCGAGCTGCAGGGGATTATCAGCGAGGCCGAGGAAATCCTGAGCCGGGTTGACCGCGAGTGGGAAGAGGCCTCCCAGGTGCGCGACCGGGCCACCGCCGAGGCCGACCGTATCCTCGACGAGGCCGACGAGCAGGCCTACGAGGAGAGCCGCCAGGCCCAGCGGGATGCCGAGGAAAGGGCCCGTGCCATCCTCGACGATGCCAGCCAGCAGGCCGAGGGTATCCTCGACGACGCCGAGGCCATCAAGCGGCGGGCCGAAGATTACCGTATGCAGATAGAGACCCAAGCCTCCGAGCACTCCACCGAGGTGTGGGAGAAGCTCCGGCAGAAGGCCGAGGGCGAGGCGCAGCAAATCCGGGACGAGGCCGTCCGCGACGCCGAAGAGCTGATGGAAGAAGTCCGCCGGCAGCTGGAAGCGGCCAAGGCCATCCGGGAGCTGGCCAAGGAGTTATCCGGTATCGCCACCGACGACGAGATAGACCTCCCCACCGATGAGCCGATAACCGAAGCGCCGGCGGATGAAACGCCGTCAGCCGATGAAGAACCGCCGGCCGACGACGAGCCGCCCGCCGACGACGGCATGCTGCCCAAAAACCCCGGTGGTTTCGCCGGTTTTTACCAGCGCCACCGGCCGGCCGCGGCCGCCGAACCGGCGACGGACGAGACCGAAGCTGAAGATACGGCCGAAGCCGGGCCCCAGGCCGGGCCGGAAAACCAGACCGAGCCCGAGACGGAAAATACGGCCGGGTCTGAAGCCGCGACCGAACCCGAGACCGGGCTTATCGTCGTGCCCGAGCCGTCCCCGCGGACGCGCTGGGGGTGGGGCTGGCGCTGGTATCACGCCGTCATCGCCCTGGCCCTGGTGGCCGCCGCCGTGATGCTCAGCATCGGCGTTATCTCCCTGGGTTAAGTATATTTCCCCGCCTCCCCCGTGTTGCGCCCCAGCTAGCGTTG
Source organism: Dehalococcoidales bacterium (assembly GCA_034420195.1). Lineage (GTDB taxonomy): Bacteria > Chloroflexota > Dehalococcoidia > Dehalococcoidales > RBG-16-60-22 > DAOUEH01. The sequence continues at coordinate 8,232 of DAOULO010000015.1, read as the reverse complement.
TATTACAATCATCAATAGGGGAGGTAAACGTCAGCCCATGATTGGCTCCAGAACTCAGTCGCCCGCCAAGGGTCGGGCACCACGCCCCGGCTATTCCCGCCGGAAGTGCCTGGCGGCGGTCATGGCCCTGGCGGTAATTATCCTGGCCCTCCTCCCCGCCGCGGCCTGCTCTTCCCCCGCCACGTCGCCGGTAGATTCCAGCGGCGGGCCGCGTATCGCCTTCAACACGTACTACATCAACCTGGGGCAGGCCCGTCCGGGGCAGGAAGTCTACGCCGAGTTCAAGTTCCACAACGCGGGCGACGCCACCCTGGTCATCAGCGAGGTAGCCACCGAGTCCCTGGTGGAGGGGTGCTGACCGCCCCATCCGGTCGTGGGTGCCACGACCTTGGAACCCGGCCAGGAGAGCGGCATCGCCATTGATTACACGGTGCGCGAGGTCATCGGCGAGCAGAGCTTCAAATACACCGTCCGGAGCAACGACCCGGCCTCGCCGGAGGTGGAGCTTTACCTTACCGTTGAGGCTGTCGCCAACTAATCGCCGGCCCTGTCGCCCCTCTAGAACCATCGTCTAGACGTTAGTAACTTTTTCACCCGCCTTAATTGGGGTGAAATAAAGGCAGGTTATCCCGGGAGGGCCTGCGGCTGTCTCCGGGGACGGGGCTAGCGAGACGGTGAATATGCTCAGAGCGGCGTTTGGCCAGATAAAGCGAATCCTCGCCAGCCGGTACTTCAACGCCGGCGTCCGCGTGGCCATCGGCGTCGTTCTCCTCACGGCCGGTATCGGCAAGCTCACCGGCGGCCACGAGCTCGTCAGTGTCGTGGCCAGTCTCAAGGTGCTGCCCTATCCCCTCATCCAGCCCACCCTGACGGTGCTGCCCTGGCTGGAAATTGTCTTTGGGGCGCTCTTCATCCTGGGGCTCTTTTCCCGGCTCGTCGCCGCCCTCAGCCTGCCCCTCTTCGCGGCCTTCATCGTCACCAATGCCTTCAACCTGCAGCGGGGGCTTACCGAGCCGTGCACCCAGTGCTTCGGCGATTTGCTGATACTCACCTCCCGCGACGCCCTCATTATCGACGTGGTGCTGCTGCTGGCGGCCCTGAGAGTGGTGAGCCTGGAGGGGCCGGCCTTCAGCCTGGACGCGCTCTGGTTGAGGCGAAAACAGCACCCGGCTTGATTCTATTGAACGAGGAAACCGGCATGGACAAGAGAAGCTATCTACTGGCGATAGTCGCCCTGCTGGCGGCGCTGACGGCGCTGGCCGGCTGCCTCTTTGTGCCGGTGGAGTATGAGGATACCCTGACGACGGTGGGCCCCGGCGAGATGATGCGCATCGAGATTGAGGTGGGCTCCACGCAGGTACTGGAGGGGAGCTGGACGGCGGTGGGTGACATCGTCGGTTCGTACGCCGGCCCCAACGACGAGAACCGGTCCTGGCAGTCGTCCTCCGGGAAAAACGATTTTACGATAACGGGCGAGTACAACCCCGGCCTTTACGCCTTCAAGTTCCAGAATATGGGCAGTGACGACGCCCAGGTAAGCTTCCGCTACCGCTTTCAGTAGCGACGAGGTATGCCTAGACCAGGCTGCTGACCAGCAGGTACGAGTTCCACAGAACGATGCCCCCGTAGCCCAGCACGAACAGGATACTGCTCACCAGTGCCAGGCGGGGCCAGCGCCGGTAGATATCCCAGATAAGCAGTCCGCAGAGGAGCGCCCCCAGGGCCTTGATGAGCGGGAAGTACCACTCCCCCGCCCAGTGGCGCAGGAAGAAGTTGCTTTCGGCGGCGATGCCGTGGTTCACCAGGTAGGCGGTTATCAGCCCATCGGCAATGACAAGAATCACCAGCCCGGCCAGGAGTCCGTAAATCCGGTAAGGAGCGCTACCGGCACCGTTCTGAGTACTCATGAGGTATCACTCTATTAGATACCGAATACGGCGGCGGTGTCAATTAAACGGGAGTTACACTATCCCCCTTTTGCTCACGGTTCCTGGGTATTCATTTTCGGGAACAAAGTTCGTGCCGGAGGCAGCCGTCGCGGAGCTTTATATACTATAGGAACGCATACAGAACAGCCCGCCGCCACCACGGGTGGTCTGAGGCGGGCTGTAGGCCTATTCTGGCGGGTTTTAGCGGGCGGTAATGATTAGCGTGGTGAGGTGAGATTGGTGGGGCGGGTGACGGGCTGGCGGGTGGCCGGCGTACCGGCTGCCGCCGTGGGCCGCCTCAGGGCGGACAGGTAAAAGACGGCGCCGCACTGCAGGCAGGATAGGTAAGTCCCCTCCTCGTCGTGCGCCGGGAAGACGTTGCCGCCGCAGCGGCGGCAGATTCGCTTCATGGCAATAGCACCCATTCGGTTCCTCCAACTTGGTTTCTCAGGTCTGGCCGGGGTCACCGGCTTTCAAGGAAAAAGTACACCAGCGGCGGCCCGGCGCAAAGAGTCGTTGTTCTAGATTAAGGTTCTACCGCCTGAAGATGGTTCTATAAAATTAATCCACAGGAAAGCCTAGGAAAGCGGCAGAAACGGGAACTTACGGGAAATTGACAGTCGGGACGGGTGGCAGCGAAAATTGGTGTAGACCAATTACAACCGGTAACAGCCTGAATTCGGGATGGTGGAACGATGAAGAGAACAAGCAAAACCAGAAAGATATGGATTACGGTCATCACGCTGGCCGTCGTTGGCATCCTCATTGCCATCGGTAGTGGCTGCACGGACTACGTGAAGTGGTGGCATGATAATCATAACGATTGTCCCAACTGCCCCACGCCGACGCCCACTCCCACCCCGACGCCGACTCCTTGTCCTACTCCTACTTGCCCGGACTGTCCTACCTGTCCGACCTGTCCTACCCCCTGCTGTCCCGCGCCACCCCCGGTAGTGCCGGCACCTCCTCCGGCGGTGCCGCCGGCCTGGCAGGTGGAGATAACCAAGCGCATCACCGAGCTGGAGAACCGGGTGCAGCGGCTGGAGCTGGAGCAGACCAAGCTGGAGCAGGAAATAACCAAGATAAAGAGCGACCTGAGCATACAGATTATGAAGCTGAGCGCGGAAATCGATTCTATCCGGGATTCCGTGGAGCAGAAGATAGAGCAGCTCAAGTGCCGCATCTCCGCGGTGGAGACCGAGGCGGCCAAGGAGCGCCGGCGCCTGGAGGACGAAATCAGCCGGGTGGAGACCAACGCCAACGCCAAAATTCGCTCCCTGCAGAACGAGATTCAGCGGGTGGAGCGGCGCGCCGACGATGAAATCAGCCGGCTGGAGCGCAGCATCCAGCTCATCCAGCAGGAAGGGCAGAACAACATCCGCCGCATCGAGCAGCAGCTAGATGCCATGCGCGGCGATGTCGACCGTAAGATATTGGCCCTGGAGAGCCAGATACGTATCGTGCAGCAGGATATCGGCAGCTATACCGCCCGCCTCGCCACCCTGGAAGGCAGCCAGGCCGAGCTCAAGGCGCAGGTATCCGCCCTCAAAGATCGGGTTTCCCAGCTGGAGATGAAAGTGGCCATGCTGGAGACCCAGTTAAACCGGCTGCTCCTCTTCGACCCTTAGTAAAGGTAATCTAAACAGAGAGGCCAGGTTCTCCCTCGTCATTGGGGGAGACCTGGCCTGCTTATATGGCCGCTATTTAAAAATCTAATTAAGGTAAATATCCATGTAGGGGACCTCCGCATCCAGCGAGGAGGTCACGTGGAGGTTGAGGAGGAGCCCCAGCAGCTCGCAGAGGTTGCGCCTTAGCTCCATTATTTCCTGTCGGGTAACATAGGTTCCGGCGGACCGGGCGGGGTCAATCCTGGCATCGCCGGGCGGTCCGGCGGCGGCCCGGCCGGCCTCGCTGCGGAGCGATTGCCGTAGCTCGTTTACGTCCATGAGTCTCGACCTCCTTTTAAGCTCGTCAACCTGCGCTTCCCCCACCGGCGGTAGGCGGGCCGGGGCGCTTGCCTTGGGTAATGATATCCTAACTCATAAATATACGTGATTTGACGAGATTGTCAATTATCCATTTCTTAACATTTCCCCCTTTACTTACTATTGCCTATAGACTATTTTTCTGTATTTCGGTAACTAGCCGGGGGGACGCCTCATAAGCTACAGTCTATAGTAGCAGAAAATTCACTGCGGAGGTACAGACCCTTGGTATCCAGACACGATGATTTAGATACGCAGCCGGCGCAGCCTCTCGAGAGTGTCGATGCCCTCGATGAGGACCTGTTGCGGGTGAAAGATGTCGCCAACCTCCTCGGTGTCCATCCCAACACGGTGCGCATCTGGACCGAGCGCGGGGTGCTGCGTTCCTACCGGGTCGGCCCGCGAAGAGACCGGCGTATACCGCTGGCCGCCGTAAAGCTGCTGCTGCAGCTGGAGGACCGGTAGTACCCACCGGCTAAAGAGCCTTCCGAGGTAGGCCGTCACCGGCCAACACTCAAGGCGTTACGGGTGATATGGACAAATCCGTAGCGCCTCTTTTCGTTCCCCAAAGACAACTGTTCTAGAACCCGCCATTAGAACATACTGGCTTTTCCCGAGCATATTTCTGGTCTATGATGGCGTTAGATGTCTTACAGCGGGAAGCATGATGACGGATAAGAGACAACTACTGACACCGGAACAGGTCGCCGCGATACTGCAAGTGCACATCCTGACGGTGTACGACTATATCCGGGGCGGCAAGCTCCACGCGGTGCGCCTGGGGCGCCATTACCGGGTGCTGCCGGCCGACCTCGACCTCTTCCTTGAGGAGCGCCGGGTGCCCGTCCTTAATGGCGTGGGAGGTGGCTGTGGATACTAGGCGCTCCAACATCGAGATTATCGCCGATATCCTCCGCCTGGGCCACACCAAGAAGACGGATATCATGTACGGCTGCGACCTCTGTTTCTCCCAGGCGCAGCGCTACCTACCTTTCCTTCTGGAGAAGGGTCTGCTCAGGGAGGACGCGCGCGTCAAGGGACGCCGCACCTACCAGCCCACCGCCGAGGGGAAAAGGTTGCTGGTACACATCGAGAGGGTGAGGGAGCTGATGAACTTGCCCGACCGCGATGCCTACGCCGGTGATGATGTCCGGCCCAGCGGCCAGGTTAGCTCCCGGGCGACCCGCTAGCTACCCCACCGCTAAGATACCCCACCTCAGGGAACGCCCCGTTCCCATTCCCACCAGATTGCTACATCCAGCGCTTACGGGAAGATAGACGTGCCTTCCTGCGCCGTGAGCGGCAGGGCGAACTCATCGTAGGTCATTGTGGTGATGTTCAGCGCCGCGCCGGGCGTGGCCGCCCGGACGGTAACGTAGTAGGTCAGTGTCTGGTGGGCGTTCACCGTGGCCACCGCGCTGAAGGTCACCGTCTGGCCGGTTACGGTATAGGTTACCGGGCCGCTGGCGGAGACGAAGGTCATCAGCGGCGAGATGGCGTTGACAATGGCCAGGTTATGCAGGGCGGTGTTGCCCTGATTCGTCGCCGTGATGACGTAGGTGGTGAGGTTGCCGACGGCCACCGGGTCGGTGGTGTCGGTGGTGCTCATCGTCATGCCGCTGGGCGCGGGTACCACGACGGTCGTCGTCGAGGCCGTAGCCGTTATCCCCTGGGTGCAACTGAAGGTAGCGGAGTTCGTCCAGGTACCGGCGGTATTGCCCCGCAGCGTCAGCGTCAGGGTGCTGGAAGCGCCGGCGGTAAGCGAGCCCAGATTCCAGGTGGCGGTATTGCCCACCACGGAAGCGGCCGGTGACGAGGCGACATAGGCCATACCGGCGGGTATCTGGTCGTTGACGACGGCATTGGTCAGGGTGGTGCCGCCGGTATTGGTGGCGACGATAGTGTAGACGGCGTTGGCCCCCTGGTTCACCTGGGCCGGGCCAGTCTTGGTGAGGCTGACCTGGCCGGTGCTGGCGACGACGGTGGTGGCCTGGGCCGTAGCGGTCACTCCCTGCGTGCAGTTGAACGAAGCGGAGTTGGTCCAGGTGCCCGCGGTATTGCCCCGCAGCGTCAGCGTCAGGGTGCTGGAAGCGCCGGCGGTGAGCGAGCCCAGATTCCAGGTGGCGGTATTGCCCACCACGGAGGCGGCCGGCGACGAGGCGACGTAGGACATACCGGCGGGTATCGTATCGTTGACCACGGCGTTGGTCAGGGTGGTGCCGCCGGTATTGGTGGCGACGATAGTATAGACGGCGTTGGCCCCCTGGTTGACCTGGGCCGGGCCAGTCTTGGTGAGACTGACCTGGTTGGTGGTGCCCACGTCGGTGACGGCCGTGGCCTCCACACTGATGCCCTCGGCGCTGCTGGCCGTGGCCCGGTTCGTCCAGTGGCCGGCCTGGGTCGCCTGGAGGGTCAGGCTGAGCGTGGTGCTATCGAGGGGCGCCAGTGACCCCAGGTTCCAGGTTACCTGGTTCCCGCTGAGGGTGCCCACCGGTGAGGAGGAGACGTAGCTCATCCCGGAGGGTATCGTATCCTTGACGGTAAGGCTGGTGGCGGTGATCGTCTCGCTGCTGTTGGTGACGGTAATCGTATAAGTTGCCGTCGCGTTAATATTAGCGGTGGCCGGGCCGGTCTTGGTAATCCCCAGCACAGCCTTGTCCGAGGCCCCGCCGGCTATCTGCTGCAGCGTCACGCCGATGTTGTAGAACCCGGGGTGACAGGTGTCGTCCACGCCGACGACGATGCCGATGGAGTCGCGGCAGTCGGCGGCGTAGTGCTCGGCCAGGTCGGAGAGACGGAAGACCCACCGCGAGAAGCCCACCTGGGTAACGTTAAAGACATGGTCCACGGCGGAATCGTTCTCATCGTCGGCACCGAAGACGTCCACCTCGATGCAGTCGGGCACGTTCATGTCCAGCTGCACAATCATGTCCTGGTTGGAGGCGTTCTTCAGCGGCAGCTTGATGAGGAAGACGTCACCGGTATTGGCCTCCACCGCCGCCTGGAAGGAAGTCCAGTCGTCGCCGAGGATGCCGATATCCTGGGCCATGCGGTTGGGGTTGATGCGGATGGACTGGATGTTCACCCCGCCGGGCAGGCCGTTGGGGAAGGTGGGTTCGCCCACCAGCAGGGCCTGGCCGACGGTGACGGGGACTTCCCCGGTGACTCTACCGGCCAGGATGGTGCCCACGGCCGCGCCAATGCCGGAAGCAATGAGCAGGAATAGTATCAGCCAGAGCGGTACACTCCGGCGTAGTATTCTTACCTTTCTCTGCACCGCTGCTTACCTCCGTTGCGCCACACGTGGGCTGAGGTGGGTTCCCCGGTAAATCCTACACTTACCTGCGGGAACCTCGTTTTCCTTGGTTTTCTTCTACCTTAAGTATAGTAGTTGGCGGTTAGCTGTCAACTGCATGGAATATCACCCGACCTAACGTTTTCCCCCATTTCCTACAGAGCATTTTTCTGGTTTAGGGAAGCTGGTAAATTGGGCCAAAAACGCCCCAAAACGAACTTAATTCTATAATACAAAAACTTCTTTGCCCCTCGTGGGGGTGTTAGATTGGTGGTGTAGAACTAGATACGGGAGGTGACCGGAACGAAAAGAGACTCGGGCCAGAGGCTTAGGGCTGCCGCCATATGCCTCAGAAACCAAGCCAGACCCCTAAAATCAGAGACCAATCTACAAGGAGGAAGCTAGATGAGAAGTAGTGTGCGTTTACTGGGCAAAAAGGCGCTCCCCGTTTGGCTGCTGGTAATTGTACTGGTAGCCTGCGGCGCTGGTGCCGCCGCGGGGACGGTCCTCGCGGGCAAGGTTACCGGCGAAGTGCCGGTAGCCGTCAGCCAAGCCCTGCTCACCGGCGAACCGGACTGGAAAGCCAGCCTGACCGCTGACGACCTGGTTCAGCCGCAGCAGGTTTACATGCATGCCGATTGGGTAGCCAAACCCAACCGCTATTTCGGCGCTGTATCGGATGATAACACCGGCTTTCAGGCCGCCGCCGAGGTAGCCACCGGTGATTGGGCCGTCTTCAACCTGCCCTTAAAGAACGCCAGCGATGTTGACCTCGTCGGGCTGCTCACCCTCAGCGTACCGGAATGCCTCGAGGTAGAGGTCTTCCAGGCCACTTCCGTCGATAGCAACGTCCTCAACGTGGTTCGCGTCGGCCTCAATTCCTGGAAGTTCAAACTCCTCGATGCCGCCGAATACAATGACCCCGAAGACTCCCTGGCCATTCTGGTGAGCGTTGACGACATCTGCGCGCCCGGCTACTACAACATCGAAGGCACCATCAAGCAAATAGGTTACTAGTAAAGAG
>DAOULO010000014.1:0-19617 GCA_034420195.1 Dehalococcoidales bacterium | reverse complement strand
GTCAAGGAGGCCGACCCGCGCCGCCACGCCATCTACCGGGAGTACGGCGTACTGGCTAAAGATACCGCCGCCGCGCTCAGCCGCGCCCGACGGGAGGGACGGCGTATCATCTGCGTGGGCACTACGGCGGTGCGGCTGGTGGAGCAGGCGGCGCTGGCCAGTGAGGGGACTGATATCGCGCCTTTCGAGGGCTGGGTGGAGCTCTTTATCCTGCCGGGCCACCGCTTCCGCGCCGTCGATGCCATGGTCACCAACTTCCACCTGCCCCGCTCCACCCTGCTGATGCTGGTGAGCGCCTTCGGCGGCCGGGACTTAATCTTGAAGGCCTACGCCGAGGCCATGGCGCGGCGCTACCGTTTCTACAGCTTCGGCGACGCCATGCTGGTGCTGTAACCGGCGCGTGGCATTCGCCGGACGATACCGCTATAATGGATTTAGAGGATGACTGATTCCCCGAAGGATAAAAACAGCTACTGGCACGCCCTCTTTGCGGCCGACTCCATCGCCGTCGTCGGTGCCAAGAACACCGTCGGCTCCTGGGGCTACGATGCCATGCGGGCCCTGCTCGACTCGGCCAAGGCCAGTCCGGCGCGGCGGATTTACGCCGTCAACCCCAATGCCCGCGAGGTGCTGGGGGTCACCGCCTACGCCAGCGTCCTGGACATCCCCGGTCCGCTGGAGATGGCCGTTATCGTGGTGCCGGCGCCTGTGGTGCCCCAGGTGATGCGCCAGTGCGCCGAGAAGGGCGTGCGGGCGGCGGTCATCGTCTCGGCCGGTTTCAGCGAGGTGGACGGCGACGGTGCCCGGCTGGAGGCCGAGGTCAAGGAAATCGCCCGGCGGGGCGGGATACGCTTCATCGGCCCCAACTGTGTCGGCCACGGCGACCGCCACGCCGGGGTCTACAGCGCCGTCGTCGCCAGCTGGATAAGGCCCGGCCGGATGGCCCTCCTCAGCCAGAGCGGCACCCTGGGGGCCAGCATCATCCAGGCGGCCGCCAACGTGGGTATCGGGCTCTCCAAATTCGTCAGCACCGGCAACGAGGCCGACCTCCACCTGGAAGACTACCTGGAGTACCTGGCGGGCGATAAAGATACCGGCATCATCACCCTCTACATCGAGGGGCTGCGCGAGGGGCGGCGCTTTTACAACCTGGCCAGAGAGATTACGCCGCACAAACCCATCGTCGCCATGAAGGCCGGGGCCACCGGCGGCTCGGGCCGGGCGGCCCGCTCGCATACCGGGGCGCTGGCCGGCGTGGACACCGTCTACACCGCCGCCTTCCGGCAGGCCGGCGTCATCCGCACCGAGGACGAAGAAGAGCTCTGCGATACGGTGCTGGCCCTCCTGAGCCAGCCCCTGCCGCCGGGCAACCGCATCGCCATCCTCACCATGGGGGGCGGCTTCGGGGTGGTGGCCAGCGAAATCAGCGAGAAGGAAGGGCTGGAAATCGCCCGCCTCTCGCCGGAGACTCTTAAAAAGCTCGACGGCGTGCTGCCGCCGCGCTGGTCGCACGCCAACCCCGTCGACCTGGTCGGCATCCGGCCTTCGGCCGGGGACGAGACGGTGGTGTCCTGCTTCCGCTTTCTCATGGAAGATAAAAACGTCGACGGGGTGCTTTCCTTCCTGCCGCCGCTGGTGACCACGCAGGGCGGCGTCGGTAACTTCAACCCGGAGGAGTTCCGCGCCGCGCAGGTGGAAAACCATAAAGTCCTGGCCGACCTGAGCCGCCAGCTACGGCCGTACGGGAAGCCGCTCTATATGGTCACCAGATTCCCGGTGAGCAATCCCCGGGGCGCCGCCGATGCATCCTTCCGGGTGGAAGAGACCATCCCCGAGTACGGGCACCCCCGCCGCGCCGCCCGGGTGATGCGCTACCTGGCGCGTTACCGCCGCTACTGCGAAACGAGAAATAAGTGAGGTCCCCATGCCGAAGAAGACAACACCGCCGGTAACTATGCTCAACGAAGTGGCTGCCAAGGAGATGCTGGCGGCGGCGGGGATACCTGTCGTCGCTACCCGGCTGGCCAGGACGAAGCGGGAGGCTGCCGCCCTGAGCCGCGAGATTGGCTTCCCGGTGGTGCTCAAGATAGTCTCGCCGGATGTCGTCCACAAGAGCGACATCGGTGGGGTTAAGGTGGGGCTGGCCAACCTCACCCAGGTCAATCGGGCCTACGGGGAAATTATGGCCGCCGTGAAAAAAGCGCAGCCCGACGCCCGCATCGAGGGCGTCTCCGTACAGGCGATGGCCCGCCCCGGCATCGAAGTCATTGTCGGCATGAACCGGGACGCCCAGTTCGGCCCGGTGCTCATGTTCGGGCTGGGCGGCACGCTGGTGGAGGTCTACCGCGACGTTACCTTCCGGCTTGTCCCGGTGTCCCGGCATGACGCCGCCGAGATGATACGGGAAATCAAGGGCTATACCCTGCTCACCGGCTACCGCGGCCAGCCGCCGGCGGACATAGCCTACCTGGAAAGGCTGCTGGTGAAAATCTCCGGCTTCATCGTAAAGAACCCGCGCATCAGGGAGCTGGACATCAACCCCCTCTTCGCCTACCCCGACGGGGCCGTGGCCGCCGACGCCCGCATCGCCCTGGATGCCTAGTCCGCTTCCTCCAGCAGCCGCAGGGCCGAGGTAGCTGCGATGGCGCCGTCGCCGACCGCCGTGACCACCTGCCGCGGCGAGCCGCTGCGGATGTCCCCGGCCGCCAGCACGTAAGGCACCTCCGTCTCCATGCGCTCGTTGACGATGATTTGCCCCGCTTCATCCAAAGGCACGATGCCTTCCAGATAGTCGGTCAGTGGCTCCAGACCGACGTGCACCAGCACGCCGTCTACCTTAAGCGTCTCGGTCTTGCCCGCCGCATCGGCAAGCTCGATGGCCTCGACCTTCTCCGCGCCGCTGATGGCCGTGACGCTGGCGCCGCAGTGCACTTCTATCTTGGATTCGGCGCTAAGGCGGTCGCAGAGGACGGCGGTGGCCGTCAGGGCGGGCGTGGCCTCGATGAGAATTACCCTGGCGGCGATTTTAGCCATGTAGAGGGCCTCGGTGACGCCGGCGTCGCCGCCGCCGCAGACCGCTACCACCTTATCGGCGTAGTGGCCGCCGTCGCAGAAGGCGCACGCGAAGACGCCTTTGCCCGTCAGCTCCGCCTCGCCGGGGACGTCCAGCGGCTTGTTTTTGGAGCCGCCGGCGAAGATGACGACATTGGTGGTATAGCCCTCGCCGCGGGCGCAGCCCACCCAGCGCGTGCCGGAGAAGACCTCCAGCCCGGTGACCTCGGCTGCCTCCATGCGCAGGCCGTACTTGGTGGCCTGGCTCACCATCGCCGCGGCGAGCTTGGCGCCGCCGATACCCTCGGCGAAACCGGGGTAGTTCTCAATCGTCTCAACGTTGCGGATATAGCCGCCGGGGGTGTCCTTATCCAGCAGGAGCACGCGGCGCTTGGCGCGGGCCAGATACAGCCCGGCGGTAAGCCCAGCCGGCCCCCCGCCGACGATGACGGCGTCCCAGTCGAACATGGCAAGGCTCCTTTAATAGAATTCGCAGACAGTCTCAGCATAACAAACGGCTGGGAAACGGTCAATTCTGGCTGGTTTGTGATTTTCCTTTACCTCACCCCCTGTGTCCCCCTCTCCAAACTCGGTATCGAGAAAGACCTTGGATATTTTGTTTGGAGAGGGGGAATTATATTCTAAAAGAGGGGCTGCGCCCCTCTTAAACACCCTGTTTCTTTTGCCGCCGCTTCGTCCCTGTGCTAAACTACAGGCGTGATGACGGGGTGCTATTCATGCAAATACTGGTAACTAACGATGACGGTCTCACCTCCGCCGGGCTGTGGGTGCTGGTGGGCGAGCTTAAGAAAATCGCCGCCGTCACCGTGGTCGTCCCCGACCGAGAGCAGAGCGCCATCGGCACGGCGGTCAGCCTCTTCCGGCCGCTGGAGGTCAAGGAGGTCAAGCCGGAGGTCAGCGGCGTGGCCGCCTATACCGCCGACGGCACGCCCGCCGATTGCGTCGTGCTGGCGCTGGGTAAGCTGGTCGGGGAGGAAGTAGACCTCGTCGTCTCTGGCATTAACCTGGGCGCCAACCTCGGCGAGGACGTCTACATCTCGGGGACGGTGGGCGGGGCGCTGCAGGGCTATTTCCGGGGCAGCTCGGCCATGGCCGTATCGGCGCCGCGCGCTAGCGACCACGCCCTGCCGACGGCCGCCCGCGCCGCCGCCCTCCTAGTAGGCCGCATCGCCGCCGCACCGCCCCCGGCACGCCTCTTCCTTAACGTCAACGTCCCCGACCTGCCGCCCGACGAGATAACCGGCGCCCGCATCACGCGGCTGGCGCGCACCAGCCACATCAACACCGTCGCCGAGGGCGACCGGCCGCGGCGCTACAACCTGGTGCGCCAGCGGGTCGACGGGGCGGGCGAGAAGGGGACGGACATGCACGCCGTCCAGAACGGGATTATTTCCATCACTCCCCTCTTCACCAGCCTCTTCGAGCGGCCGCCCCGTCACTTCCTCCGGGGCTTGGTGGCCGGGTTTACCGAGGAGCTAAAGGAGAATGATTAAAGGCTGATACCATGCAGCACCACATCGGCACGGATATTATCGAGATAGGGCGCGTCCGCCAGACCATGGCGCGCTGGGGGGAGCGCTTCCTCCGTCGTGTCTTCACCGAGGCGGAGTTGGCCATCTACGGCCACCGCGCCCACTCACTGGCGGCCAGCTTCGCCAGCAAAGAGGCCGTGATGAAGGTGCTGGGGACGGGCAACCGCGGCGTCGCCTGGCGGGAAATCGAGACGCTCTACCACCCCAGCGGCAAGCCGTTCGTCCGGCTCAACGGGCGGGCCAAAAAGCGGGCGGCAGAGATGGGAATCAAGGAAATTGATGTCAGTCTCTCGCACTCGCGGGAGTACGCCACGGCCACGGCCATCGGTTCGACGTAAAATTCTAGCGCAGGCGCATTACCGCCACGTAAACGCCCACGCCGATGCCGACCAGGTCGAGAATCCACCCCAGCACCCCCGCCGGTATCATGCCGAAGCTAAAGAGGTTCACCCCGTAGCTTATCACCACGGCGATAGCGCCGATGACCGCCAGCCAGCGGCCCCGCTTGCGGTTGACGGCCAGCCCGGTTACCTCGCCGATGGCCCAGCCCACCGCGGCGGCCAATATCAGGTTGAGCAGGATGAAGGGCAGGAAATTGCCGATGACACCCCAGACCAGCCCGGTGCCGATGGCCATCCCCAGGGCCGTGCCGGACGCTCTCAGGTAGTACGTGGCGGAGACGCGGTAGGTGGGCAGTTGGTGGAGGCGGGCGCAGTCCGGGCAGCGGGCGCCCACCGGCGTCTGCACCATACAGCGGGGGCATATCGGCTTACCGCACTTGCCGCAGCGCAGCGTCGTCTCGGTGTCGGGGTGAGTGGCGCAGCGCAGCGTCTCCGGCCCGGTCACGTCGCCTCGCCCTCTTCCCCGGCGTGCTTGCGGTGCAGCCAGGCGCCGCGGTCGGCGATATCGCGGTCGTAGAGCAGACGGTTCATGAATAGCCGGCCCCGGCTCACGGTGATGCCTTCGGGTACGGGCTGCGCGGTGAGCCGCTTGGCGACGACGACGATGAATACCGCCAGAAAGGCCATGATGACGGAGATGGGGCTGCCGAAGAGCCAACTGGTCAGCGACAGGCTGGCGGCCCCGAGGAGCACCGAGAGCGGCGAGGTACGGAAGATGAGGGTCACCCCAATCACGGTGGCCGCCCCGATGACGGTGGGCCAGGGGGATACCTCGTTGGGGTTGAGGATGGGCAGCAGTATCGCGATGCCGAACAGGGTGGCGATGCCCCGCCCCCCGTGAAAGCGCAGGAAGACCGGCCAGTTATGCCCCACGATGACGGCCAGGCCCACAATCAGCTGCTGGCCGGCGTCCAGCCCCTGGGCCGAGGCAATCCAGACCATGAGCATCCCCTTGAGGAAGTCGTAGATGCCCGCCGAGAGGCCGTACTTGCGGGAGGTCATCCGCCAGAGGTTGCCGCCCCCCACTTGCCCGGTGCCCTGCCGGCGGAGGTCGATGCCGCGCGCCGCCCGGGCGACGAGATAGGACATGGGGATGGAGCCGAGGAGATAGCCGGCAATTATTAAAATAATCAAGATGGACGTTGTATTCATCCCTAGTATGATATAACAAATTTCACAGATTGGCCAGCTTGCGACAGCGGATATCGGCCCGGGCGATGAGCCGCTCGGCGCACGCCAGGGGCACCTCGGTACCGCCCAAAATCACCTCGCGGCTGTCTTCGAGGCCGTGGTAGTCCGTACCGCCGGTGGTGATGAGACCGTATTTTTCGGCCAGGTCGGTAAGCTCGGCGATTTGTTCGGGCGTATAGTCCTTGTAATAGACCTCCAGCCCAATAAGACCGGCCGGTTTCAGGTCTCTGACCATCGCCTCCGGGTCGGCCACGGTGAAGGGGTGCGCCAGCACCGGCAGGCCCCGGGCGCGTAATACCAGCGCCACCGCCTCCGCCGGGGTCATCTTCTCCCGCGCCACGTAGGCCGGGCCGCCGTGGCCGATGTATTTATCGAAGGCCTCCTCGAAGGTGGTGACGTAGCCCTTCTCCAGCATGGCGCGGGCCAGGTGCGGCCGCCCGATGGAGCCCTCCCCGGCGATTTCTTTGACCCGCTCCCAAGCGACGGGCAGGCCCAGCTCGGCCAGCTTCGCAATCATGCCGCGGGCCCGCCCCTGGCGGGAGTCGCGGAAGTGCTGGAGCTGGGCAGCCAGTTCGTCGCTGGTGAAATCAATGAAATAGCCCAGCACGTGGGCCTCGCCCTCGGGCAGGTCAGTGGAGATTTCCACGCCGGGGATGAGGCGCAGGCCGGGGTGGTTTTGCGCCGCCGCCAGTGCCGGGGCGACGCCGTCGCTGGTATCGTGGTCGGTGAGGGCGATGACCGTAAGGCCCCGTCCGGCGGCTTTAGCCACCAGCTCCGCCGGGGTGAGCTTGCCGTCGGAGGCCGTCGAGTGCAGGTGCAGGTCGACGTGGCTCACCGCCCGGTAAGCTCCCGCGTGACGCGCTCGATAGCAGTGGCCCGCCCGCTTTTCTCGTCTATCGCTACCATGACGGCGTTGAGCACCGGCCGGCCCTTACCTACCGAGAGGTGGTGGGGCAGCATGGTGAGAAAGCGGCGGATGACAGCGTCGGCGTCGTCGCCGATGACCGAGTCGGTCGGGCCGGTCATGCCGATATCGGTGACATAGGCGGTGCCGCCGGGCAGGATGTGCGTATCGATGGTGCCCACGTGGGTGTGGGTGCCCAGCACGGCGCTGACCCGCCCGTCCAGGTAGCGCCCCAGGGCCACCTTCTCCGAGGTGGCCTCGGCGTGAAAATCCACGATGATAACGGGCGGCCTGGGTTTGAGCTCTGCCAGCAGGGCGTCCATGGTGCGGAAGGGGCAGTCGTAGTTGGTCATGAAGGTGCGCCCGATGAGGTTGACCACCAGCACCGGGCCCTTTTTCAGGTAGCCGCGCCCCGGTACCCCGGCGGGGTAATTGAGGGGGCGCAGAATGGGCAGTTCGTCATCCAGGTAGGGGATAATCTCCTTCTGCGCCCAGATGTGGTTCCCCGAGGTGAGCACGTCGATGCCGCCGCCGAGCAGCTCCTGCGCCGTAGCGGGGGTAAGGCCGAAGCCGCCGGCGGCGTTCTCGCCGTTGGCGATGACCAGGTCCAGGCTATACTCGTCGCGCAGGCCGCCGACGAACTTGTTGACGGCCTGCCGGCCCGGCCGGCCGACGATGTCACCAATGGCCAGTATCTTCATCTTTATCTATTTGGCGTAGTCCACGGCCCGGGTCTCCCGGATGACGGTGACCTTAATCTGGCCGGGGTAGTCCAGCGTCTCCTCCACCTTCTTGACGATGTCCCGCGCCAGCCGCATCGCCCCCAGGTCGTCGATGGACTCCGGCTTGACCAGGATGCGCACCTCGCGGCCGGCCTGGATGGCGTAGGACTTATCGACCCCCTTGAAGCTATCGGCGATGTCCTCCAGGGCGCGCAGCCGCTTGAGGTAGCTCTCCAGGGACTCGCGCCGAGCGCCGGGCCGGGCGCTGGAGATGGCGTCGGCCGCCGAGGTGATGTAGCCCCAGATGGAGGTATCGGCGGTCTCCAGGTGGTGCTCGGCGACACCTTTTAAGACCTCGGCGGACTTATCCCACTGCTTGACCAGGTCGGCGCCGATGGCGGCGTGGGTGCCTTCTATCTCGCGGTCGACAGCCTTGCCGATGTCGTGCAGCAGGCCGGCCTTCTTGGCGGTGGTGACGTTGGCGCCAATCTCGGCGGCAATCATGCCGGAGAGGTAGGCCACCTCCATGCTGTGCTCCAGGGCGTTCTGCCCGTAGCTGGTGCGGTACTTGAGCCGGCCCAGCAGCTTGATGAGCTCGGGGTGTAGCTGCACGCCCAGCTTCATGGCCGCCTGCTCGCCGGCGCTCTGGATATCGGCGTCTACCTCTTCCTTGGCCTTGGCGGCCATCTCCTCGATGCGGGCCGGGTGGATACGCCCGTCGAGGATGAGGCGGTTGAGGGCGACGCGGGCAATCTCGCGGCGGACGGGGTCGAAGCTGGAAATGGTCACCGCCTCCGGCGTGTCGTCGATGATGAGGTCAACGCCGGTGGCCTGCTCCAGGGCGCGGATGTTGCGCCCCTCGCGGCCGATGAGCCGCCCTTTCATCTCGTCGTTGGGCAGGGGGACGGTCGAAACCGTCGTCTCGGCGACGATTTCCGAGGCGCTGCGCTGGATGGCCGAGGCCAGTATCTCCTGCGATTTCTCGTCGGCCTCCTCCTTGAGGTGGGTCTCCCACTGGTGCAGGCGGCGCGCCGACTCCTGCTGCAGTTCCACTTCCATGGCATCGAGCAGGCTCTGCTTGGCCTCCGAAGAGGACATCCCCGAGATGAGCTCCAGCTGCTCCAGCTGCTTGTCCTTGAGCTCGACGAGCTGGTTGCGCGTGTTTTCTATCTCCTTTTCGCGGTTGTTGAGGTTGCGCTCGCGCTGCTCGACGCCCTCCAGCTTGCGTTCCAGGGTCTCGCTCTTCTGGTTCACCTTGTTTTCCTGCCGCTGCAACTCGGCGCGCCGGTCGCGGTACTCGCTGTCGGCGCTGGCCTTGATGCGCTTGCCCTCTTCCTGGGCCTTTTCCTCTATCTCCTTGGCCTCGTTCCTGGCTTCGGCCACCATCTTGGCCCCCCGCCTTTCGGCGATGCGTATCTGGCGGTTGAAAAGCATCCGGCGCGAGAAGAACGCCCCGGCGGCGCCTAAGACCACACCGATGATGAAGCCGAAAAATATGGCGATATACTCGATGGCTCCCATATCAAGTCCCCTTTCTTATCTTTTCCTGTTTTTAAATAATCCCCGTTAACTCTGCGGGGTTAATAATGCTAGCTGCGTACCTGGCGGCACTCCTCCCAGACCCGGGCCACCGTCGCCCTGACGATATCGTAGTTAAAGCCCCGCCGCGCTAAGTACGCCCCCAGGCGCTTACGGAAGTCCTCGTAATCGGCGGGGGAGAGATGGCGGGCCTTACTCAGGGCAGCCCGGTAGGCGCTATCGCCCTCGTCAAGCCCGGCCAGAACATCCTCGATGATATCTTTAGCCAGGCCCTTGCGTAATAGCTCCAGCCGGGTCAGGCGGCGGCTGCGCGGGCTGAAGGACTCGCGGTTATCAATCCAGTAGCGGGCGAAGGCGGCATCGTCCACCAGCCCCTGCTCCTTGAGCTTATTCAGTGTCCGGGTGATGTAAATCTCCTCAAAGCCGCGTTTCTGGAGGCGCTGGCGTACCTCGGCCTGGCTGCGCGGTCGGTAGGCGAGGAAGCGCCCCGCCGCGTTGAGGCAGCGCTGCTGGCGGTCGGCGTCGGCCAGGGCGGTAAGCTCGGCCACGGTTATCTCCTGGCCGGTGTGCAACCCCTCTTTGAGGACGACCTCGGCGGCCAGGGACAGGGCGAACTCGCCGTCCAGGTAGACGTTCACCCGCTTTTCCCGCCTCTTCCCGGCCGCCAGTCTGGTTATCTGGCTCATTAATCCAGCTTTCTTTCGGCCCCAAACAAAAAGGCTGAAGCCTGCGCCTCAGCCCCGGTCTCACTCTCCGGCTATTAACTTGTCTATGCGCTAACGCGCCCTTTATTCGGCTACGGGCACGTTTTCATGAGTGGTACCGGCTGAGGCTCTAATCCGCTCTTCGATTTCCTGGGCAAGCTCCGGGTTGTCCTTGAGGTATTGCTTGGCGGCCTCCCGGCCCTGCCCGAGGCGGATGTCCCCGTAGGAGAAAAAGGCCCCGGCTTTACTGATCAGCCCCAGTTCGGTACCCATATCCAGCAGGTTGCCCTCGCGACTGATGCCGTGGTCGAACATGATGTCGAACTCGGCGATACGGAAGGGAGGGGCAACTTTATTTTTGACTACCTTAGCCCTGACACGGCTGCCTATTGCCTCGTTGCCCAGCTTGATGGTCTCGGCGCGCCGGAGCTCAATCCGCGTCGAACTGTAGAACTTGAGCGCCCGCCCGCCGGTGGTCACCTCGGGATTACCGAAGACGATGCCGACCTTCTCGCGCAGCTGGTTGATGAAGACCACCGCCGTCCCCGCCCTGCCGATGGCCGCGGCCAGCTTGCGCAGCGCCTGCGACATCAGCCGGGCCTGCAGGCCCATCTGAGGGTCGCCCATGTCCCCTTCTATCTCCGCCCGGGGCACCAGCGCAGCGACGCTATCGATGATGATGGCATCGATGGCGCTGCTCCTTACCAGTGCTTCGGTAATCTCCAGGGCCTGCTCGCCGGTGTCCGGCTGGGATATGAGCAGTTCGTCAACGTTAACGCCGCAATTGGCGGCATAAGAGGGGTCCAGGGCGTGCTCGGCATCGATATAGGCAACCGTACCTCCTCTTTTTTGTGCTTCGGCGATAATGTGCTGGGCTAAGGTAGTTTTACCGGATGACTCGGGGCCGAATATCTCGGTGATACGCCCTCGCGGAATACCTCCGATACCGAGGGCCAGGTCTAAAGCCAGGGAGCCGGTGGGAATGGCCGCGGTGGGCGGCAGTCCGGAGGAGTCCCCCAGTTTCATGATGGAGCCTTTACCGAACCGCTTTTCTATCTGCCCGATGGCCAATTCCAGCGCTTTTTCTTTCTCCGTGGTCATCTCTCGCCTCACCCCCGATAATAGCACAACTGTTTCACCAAAACAAGTAGGTGGGGAGGGAAGTTGTTAGCGAAATGTTAAGATTTCACCAGGTGGAATTTACCTCTTTTCCCTTACTACCACCCCGCCGCAATTTTTCCTTCCCACCCGGCCCTGCCCTCCGCACGACCTGCCCGCCGCTTCTTCTAAGCTACGGCAGGCGGGGGCTTCGGGAGGCGGGCCGCCCTGTGGTATCCTGCCACTGCTCGGTCGGGTTTTCCCCCGCCCCCGGTGGAGTAGGGGTATGCTTCCTTCTCGTCCTGGTGGGGGGGTAAAGGGGTGGCATCTCCGGGCTAAGCTGCGTATGCCGCGAGGGTGGTCTGGGTGGGAATAGATATCCCAGAGGGGCGGTGGGGAATCCGCACGTAAACGTGGTATAATGCGCCTTGAGTGCCGCCGTCAATCTGATTGGCTGCCAATAATTCAGGAGGAAAAATGAAGGCTCTGGTAGTCTACGACTCGCTCTACGGGAACACCGAGGAAATCGCCCGGGCCATCGGCGGGGCCATTGGCGGCGAGGTGAAGCGTGCCGCCGAGGTAAATCCCGCCGATATTGAATCCCTCGACCTCCTCATCGTCGGCTCACCCACCCAGGGTGGCCGGGCGACCCGGCCCGTTCAGGCGTTCCTGAAGGAGGTTGCCGCGCCGGCCGTCAAAGGCAGGGACGTGGCCGCCTTCGATACCCGTATCTCCCAGAAATGGGTAGGTATTTTCGGCTACGCCGCCGGCCGCATTGCCAAGGACTTACAGAAGGCCGGCGCCAACCTGCTGGCTGACCCGGAGCCCTTCTTCGTCGAGGGGACGAAAGGCCCCCTCAAGGAGGGTGAGGAAGAGCGCGCCGCCGCCTGGGCGAAGGGGCTGGTAAAGGGGAAAAAGTAGGCCGGATGCCTTAACACCGGTGATTAGAATAGCGGGGTGAACCATGGAGTTGCTTTATCTGCTTTTGATTATTCCGGGGCTGGCGCTCATCTACTTCGGGCTGGTGCTTATATTACGCGACCCCCAGGCCGACCTGCGGCTGGACTTTGCGAAACTTAAAAAGGAGCCCTGGCGCTTCGGTAAGGACTTCCTCTGGGGGAGCGCTACCTCTTCCCACCAGGTGGAGGGCGGCTGCACCAACAACAACTGGTACGAGTTCGAGTCCGCCGTGGACGAGAAAGGTCAGCCCCGCATCGCCGGGGGACAGAAAGCGGGCCTGACCTGCGACCAGTGGCACCGGTATAAAGAAGACATCAAGCTGATGAAGGCCATCTCGCTCAACGCCTACCGCTTCTCGGTGGAGTGGAGCAAAATTGAGCCGGAGCCGGGTAAGTTCGACGAGGAGGCCTTAGACCACTACGAGCAACTCGTCGACGCGCTGCTGGCCAATGGCATCGAGCCGATGCTGACGCTGCACCACTTCACCAACCCCATCTGGTTCGAGCATCAGGGCGCCTTCACCCAGGACAACTGCCCGGAGATATTTGCTCGCTACGTGGAGCACGTCGTCAGGCGGCTGGGGCCCAAGGTGCGGCTCTGGTGCACCATCAACGAGCCATCCGCCTACGCCTTCGGCGGCTATTACGTCGGCATCTTCCCGCCGGCGGAGAAGAGCCTCCAGCGGGCCGCCGTGGTGCTGCGCAACCTGCTGCGCTGCCATACCGCCGCCTACGCCGTGATTAAAAAGCTCCGGCCCCAGGCGCAGGCCGGGCTGGTCATCGTCAACCTTATCTACGAGGCCCCCGGCCGCTGGAACCTGCTGGACATTATCTTCAACCGCCTGCTGCGCCTCAACATGACCGATTCCCACTACCGCTATCTCGTCGATGGCGTCTTCAAGTTCTCCATGCCCGGTCAGGCCCACGACGAGTACGACAGCGGCGTTAAGGACGCCTTCGACTTTGTCGGCGTCAACTACTACACCCGCTACCTCTGGAAGCTCAAGCCCTTCGCCAAAGCGAAGCTGTCCATCGTGGAAAAGGCCCCGCCGGAGAAAGTAACCGACGTGGACTGGGAAATCTACCCCGAGGGGCTCTACCGGGTGCTCAAAAAGGTCGGCGGCTACACCGCCAAGCCCATCTACATCACCGAGAACGGCCTGGCCGACGACAGCGATACCAAGCGGGCGAAGTTTATCGAGGAGCACCTGCTGGCCCTCAACAAGGCCATCGCCGCGGGCGCCAACGTCAGGGGCTATTTCTACTGGTCGCTGCTGGATAACTTCGAGTGGGCCCACGGCTTCAACAAGCGCTTCGGCCTCTACCACGTGGACTATGAAACGCAAAAGCGCACCCTGCGCCCGGGCAGCCGTAAGTACCCGGAGATAATCGCCCAGAGCCGGGCCTGAGCGGCGTTTGCCATCCGGCGGGGCGGGGTTTATAATAGTGGCGCTATGAAGCCGTTACTGGCCGGCCGGGTCGCCATTATCAACGGCGGGGCCACCGGCATGGGCCGGGCCACCGCCCGCCTCTTTGCCGAAGAAGGCTGTCACTGCGTCATCGCCGATATTAACGAAAAGGAAGGCACCCGGACGGCCGAGGAAGCCACCGCCCGGGGGCCGGAGGCCCTCTTCGTCCGGTGCGACCTAAGCGACCTCAAGCAAATTAAAGACTGCGTTGACCGGACGATTGAAAAATTCGGCAAGGTGGAAATCCTGGTGGGGTGCGCCGGCGGCTCCGTCCCCCGCCAGCGGGCCGCGCCCGGCGGCGACCGCCGCCAGAGGGGTATCCGCTACACCGACGAGAAGACCTACGACCTGATTATGGCCGTTAATTTCAAGGGGCACGTCTTTTTCTGCAAGGAAGTCTCCGGCTATATGATTGACCAGCACTACGGGAAAATCTGCCTCGTCTCCTCAATGGGGGTCTACCACCCGCCCGGCCCGGCCGCCGAGTACCACGGGGCCAAGGCCGGTATCATCGGGCTGGTCTATAACCTGGCCTACGAGCTGGCCCCCAGCAATATCAACGTCAATGGCATCCTGCCCGGCCCGGTCAGGTCGCCGTTCTGGGATGCGGTGCTGGCCGACGTGCCGGAGGGCCAGCGCGACGCCGCCCTTGACGAGATTGGCCGCGGTACGCCGCTGGGGCGGGTCGGCACGCCGGAGGACATCGCCAACACGGCGCTCTTCCTCTGCTCGGAAATGTCCGCCTTCATCACCGGCCAGATGATTAGCGTCGCCGGGGGCATCCCCATGGACCATTATCAGGCGGGCGGCCGGATTGGGAACGTGCCGGAGGGGCATTAAAAAGAAAGGGGCCCAAAATGACCGCAACCAAGTACGGAAAATACATCATCACCGAGCCCAAGGAGTGGCCGCCGGAGCTGCTGGCCAGGATGGCGGAGGGGCGCGCCGCGCGCCAGTCTACCACCAAGTCCACCCGGCTGATGTCGGTGGACAGCGAGATACTGCCGGGCTTTTTCTACGTGGACTGCGCCTGGCTCTGGAGCGGCGGCGAGGAAGAGGTCGGCGGCGAGGCCCACACCCACGACTTCGACGAGGTCATCGGCTTCGTCGGCTCCAACCGGGACGACCCCCACGACCTGGGCGGGGAGGTGGTCATCTACCTGGACGGCAAGCGCGAGGTGCTTACCAAGACCAGCCTCATTTTCGTCCCGGCGGGCGTGCCGCACTGCCCCTACTACTTCAAGCGGGTGGACCGGCCCATCTTTTTCGTCACCATCTCGCCCAGCGGCAAATACACCCAGGAGAGGAAGGCAGCCGCATCAGCCGGCGACGCAGCGCGCTGCACCATTGTCACCGAGGTCAAAAAACTTTTTAGCGTGGCCGCTTCCGGCAATGATATGCCGCCCCCGCCGCCGCCCAACCCGAATCTGAAATCAGCGCGCGTCCTGCACCTGGAAGACGACGTGGCCAGGGGGGCCTTCTACGTGGACTTTGTCTGGATTTACCAGGGCACCGGCGCGGCCCCGGCCCCGGAGCACACCCACGAGTGGCCGGAGCTCATCGCCATGGCCGGCAGCGACCCGGAGCGCCCCCACCACCTGGGCGGTAAGATGAGCATTGTCTTGGGGGACGAAGACCATATCATCGAGCGGAGTTCGCTGGTGTGCATCCCGCCGGGCCTAAAGCACTGCCCCTGGCGCTTTCTGGATATTAAAAAGCCCACCCTGGTCTTTACGGCCGGCCCCTCGGCGATGTATTCCGGCTCGCACAAGAAAGAATAACTGGTAACCCCCCAGAAATTGAGGAGGCGGGATTTTGGCTGTCCTGCCTCCTCTTTTGTTGAGACTTTGAAAAGTGTTGTTACTGCTCGGGTTATGGAGCGTATTGCACGATACCCGCGGCCAGGAAATAGGTCAGCATGTCGCTGACCAGCCATGCCTCGATGATTTTACCGTCCTTGATTTTCAGGAAATAGGTGCCCTGGTACGACACGGGCTGGCCGCCGATATTTAAGTTCTCGACCCACCGGACCGCCCCGATGTCACCCATGGCAATCGGGTCAAACCAGTCGTGGGTGATACCGGGATTATTCGCCACTATTCCCTGGACGGCAGCTACATGGTTCTCACTGCCCATTGTATCCGGGAAGGCCATCATGTGGAGGACCATATCGGGGTCTTCGACTGCCATCAGGGCCGACCCGTCTCCAGTGCTGAACAACAGGTCTTCGGCGTCGATAAATTTGTTAACGACGTCCAGGGTAGGATTGCCCCCGCATGATACCAGCACCAGGGCGGCCGCTATCAGGCAGGTAAGCGTAATCAGAGCTATCTTGAATTTCATTTTCTTGTCTCCTCTATTCACGAGTTTTTTATCTGCAAATGCAGTGCCGGCTAGTTTTTATCCATACCTCCTTTCTACAAAATATCTATAAAATCATTTGTATTATCTATATAGTCATATGCGTAGATTTTTAATTATAACATATAAAGTCAAGTAGTTTTCCAATTGTTTACGGTGGTGTTGCCTTTATCTGTTACCGAATAGACATAAGAATGCGAAATAAAGGGGCATGAAACGCTCGGTTTGGAGAGGGGGATAAAGGGGGTGAGGCACAAAATAAGGCTGGCGTGGTAGATTTTGTTAGTGTACTCTAGGCCGTCTTAACCGGCACCCGCCCGGCCTTCTCCACCCTGACGGCGGCCACCTTGAGCTCCGGTATCTTGGCCACGGGGTCGAGGGCGGGGTTGGTCAGCTCGTTGGTGGGGCTCTCGGCGAAGTGGAAGGTCATGGCGATGGTGCCCGGCGGGGCCGCTTCCGTCAGGCCGGCCCGGGCGGCAACCTGGCCGCGCCGCGAGGTAACCGTGACCATGTCGCCGTCGGCGATGCCCAATGATGCCGCGTCGGCGGGGTTGATGGCCACCAGTTCTTCACCGCGGAAGACGTTGAGCCCCCTGACCTTACGGGTCATCGTGCCGGTATGGTAGTGGAACAGGCTGCGGTCGGTGGTGAGCACCAGCGGGTACTCGGCGTCGGGCAGCTCGGCGGGCGGGCGGTAGACCAGCGGGACGAAGTGCCCCCGGCCGCGGCTGAAAAGCTCGGTGTGGAGGATGGGCGTCCCCGGGTGCTCCTCGGTGGGGCAGGGCCACTGCAGGGTTTGCTGCTCCAGGCGCCGGTAGCTGATGCCCCCGTAGCTGGGGGTGACGCGGGCAATCTCCTCCATAATCTGGTCGGCCGAGGTAAAATCGAAGCCGCTGGCGCCCAGGCGTTGAGCCAGCTGGGCGGCAATCCACCAATCGGGCTGGCTCTGGCCCGGCGGCGCAATGGCCTTACGAACGCGCTGCACACGGCGCTCGGTGTTGGTGAAGGTGCCGTCTTTCTCGGCGAAGCTGGCCGCCGGCAGGACGACGTCGGCCAGGTGGGCCGTCTCCGTGAGGAAGATATCCTGCACGACGAACAGCTCCAGCCGCTGGAGGGCCTCGCGGACGTGGCGGGAATCGGGGTCGCTCAGGGAGGGATTCTCCCCCATGAGATACATGGCCTTGATTTGCCCTGCGTGGGCCGCCGGGATAATCTCGGTGAGGGTCTGGCCGGGGGTGGGGTTCATGGGGGCGCCCCAGGCGGCCTCGAACTTCTCTTTGGCGGCATTATCGGCCACGGACTGGTAGCCGGGGTAGACGTTGGGCAGGGCCCCCATGTCGCAGGCGCCCTGGACGTTGTTCTGGCCGCGCAGGGGGTTAACGCCGGAGCCGGCCTTGCCGATATTGCCGGTGAGCATGGCCAGGTTGGCCGTGGCGATGACGTTATCCGTGCCGTGGGTGTGCTGGGTGATGCCCATGGTGTAGAGGAGGGCCGCCGGGCCGTTTTCGGCGTAGAGGCGGGCGGCGGCGGCCACTTTTTCGGCGGGCACGCCGGTGATGCTCTCGACCAGGTCGAGGGGGTAATCTTTTAAGGACTTGCGGAAGGCGTCGTAGTTCTCACAGCGCGTCGCGATGAAGGCGTCGTCGGCCAGGCCCGCGTCGGCGATGGCCTTCATCATCCCCATGAGCAGGACGACGTCGGTGCCGGCGCGGTGGCGTATCCAGATGTCGGCGTTGCGCACCAGGCCAATCTCCAGCGGGTTGGCGACGATGAGTTTGGTGCCTTTCCGTACCGCCCGGCGGATATTCATGCCGATGATGGGGTGGGCCTGGGTGGTGTTGGTGCCGATGGCCAGGATGCACCGGGCGTCCTTGAGGTCATCCAGCGAGTTCGTCATCGCCCCGCTGCCGAAGGTTGTGACCAGACCGGCCACGGTAGGGGAATGTCAGAGACGGGCGCAGTGGTCGACGTTGTTGGTGCCCAGCACCGCCCGGGCCAGCTTCTGCATGACGTAGTTGTCCTCGTTGGTGGCCTTGGCCGAGGAAATGACGGCTACTTCATCGCCCTGATATCGGCTCAGTCTGGCGGCGACGAAGTCTAAGGCCTCGTCCCAGGAGGCGGGCACCAGCTCGCCGCCCTTTCTGATGAGTGGGGTCTTGAGCCGGTCGGGGTGGTTGACGAACTCGGCGATGCCGAAGCGCCCCTTGACGCAGAGCCGCCCCTGGTTGGCGGGGCCTTCCGGGTCGCCGCGGACGCCGGAAATCTTCTCGTCTTTCACGCCGAGGTACATCGAGCAGCCCACGCCGCAGTAGGTGCAGGTGGTCTTGACCTCGTGCTCCGGGCGCACCGTGTCCTTGGGTTTCATGGCGCCCACCGGGCAGCGTACCATGCACTCGCCGCAGGAGCGGCAGATGGAGTCCATCAGGGTGGTGTCGCCGAAGGTGGCCACCTTCATGCCGTAGCCCCGGTAGGCCATATCAATAGCGCCGACGCCGGTGATCTCCTGGCAGGAGCGCACGCAGCGGGCGCAGAGAATGCAGCGGTTGCGGTCCAGGTCGAAGAAGGGGTTGGTGGTATCGATATCGCGGGGCGTGTCGTCTTTGGGGACGCCCAGCGCGTGGAAGCCCAGGTAGTCCACCACCTTTTGCAGCTCACAGTCCTCGTTGGCCGGGCAGGTGACGCAGCGGTCGGTGACGGCCACGTGGCGCAGGCAGACATCGTTGGGGCCGCAGCGCTCCCGCCGGTGGCACTCCAGACAGTCGCAGGGGTGGCTGCTCAGGAGCAGCTCCAGCGAGGTGCGGCGTACCCGGTTGATAGCCTCCGATTCGGTATTGACCACCATGCCCTCGGCGGCGGGGGTGGTGCAGGCGGTGGGCAGACCGCGCATCTTCTCAATCTCCACGATGCAGAGGCGGCAGCCGCCGTACGGCTCCAGGTCGGGGTGGTGACAGAGGGTGGGGATGTAAATCCCGGCCGTCTGGGCGGCCTCCAGCACCGTCGCTCCCCGGGAGACCTGTACTTCCTGCCCGTTGATGGTAAGTTTAATACTGTCCATTTCCCTCACTGGCCCTGGCCTAGGCCGCGGCCGCCTTGGGTTTCTCCTTGACCGGGATGGGCGCGGCGGGCACATCCAGGGTCTCGCCGGAGACCTTGACCACCGCCCCGAACCGGGCGGGACAGACCTCCAGGCAGGTGCCGCAGCGGACGCATTTCTCCTGGTCGATGACGTGCACCATCCGCTTGTCCCCGGCGATGCATTCCGCCGGGCAGTTCCTCAGGCAGATGCCGCAGCCCTGGCACTTCTCCGGGTCGATATAAAACGAGATGAGTTTGGTGCAGGACAGGGCCGGGCAGCGCTTTTCGTTGATGTGTGTCTCGTACTCGTCGCGGAAGTAGCGCAGCGTGGTCAGCACCGGGTTGGGGGCGGTCTGGCCCAGCTGGCAGAGCGAGCCGGCCTTGATGTCGTTGCCCAGGCGCTCCAGCCGCGCGATGTCCTCCGGCTCGCCTTCGCCGCGGCAGATTCTCTCTAAAATATCCAGCATTTGCTTGGTGCCCACCCGGCAGGGGACGCACTTGCCGCAGGACTCGGCCTGGGTGAAGGAGAGGAAATAGCGGGCGACGTCCACCATGCAGGTCTCCTCGTCCATGACGACCATGCCGCCCGA
>DAOULO010000013.1:0-3526 GCA_034420195.1 Dehalococcoidales bacterium | reverse complement strand
CCACGGAGGGGAAGGTGATGGGGGGCAGGTCGAGGGCCTCCTCGCCGAGCAGCTCATCGCTGTACTGGCGGTATTTCTTAAAGCCCACCACGTCCACGGTCACCTCCACATCGCCCAAAGTGACGCTGACCGGCCCGACGGTCTTGGTCTGGCGCACCTTCTCTATCTTCAGGTCGTGGATTTCCTTGGTCTCGGTGTAGTAGCCGGCGGCGGTGGGCTCGGCGTAGGCGATGTGGTTGGTCAGGTCGAGCCTGGCGATGAGGTAGGGCTCGCCCTGGTGCAGGTAGATGGCGCCGGGGTGCACCAGGAAGAAGGCGACGTCGCCGCCGACGGTCTCGATGAGGGTGCCGGTGGCCGTATCGACGACGGCGTAGTCCTCGCCGGAGGACGAGCGGATATTGACCTGCTGGGCCGGGTAGCTGATGCTGGGGGCGACGTACCAGCGCCCGCGCCGCTGCCTGAGATGGCCGGTCTCGGTCAGAGCGTCGCGCTCGCTGTCGTAAGCCTCCCCGAAGATTTCAGCGTCGGTGCTGTCTAAAGGGCGCTCCCAGGCGGCGCAGAGGAGGTGCTCCTTGAGGATGTAGGGGTTGGCCGGGTTGACCAGGACGTGCTCGAAGGAGCTACCGAAGAAGAAGTCCGGGTGGCGCATGAAGTACTGGTCGAGGGGGTTGTCCCAGGCCACCAGGAAGCTCAAGGACTCGCCGGTACTGCGCCCGCTGCGGCCCGCCTGCTGCCAGGTGCTGGCGATGGAGCCGGGGTAGCCGTCCAGAATGGTCGCCTCCAGCCCGCCGCTGTCGATGCCCAGCTCCAGGGCGTTGGTGGCCACCACGCCCAGAAGCTCCCCGCCGAAGAGCCCCCGCTCGATTTTGCGGCGGTCTTCGGGCATATAGCCGCCGCGGTAGGGCATCACCAGCCTGGAAAGCTGGTAGCTCTCCTCCTTGAGGCGGTCGCGGGCGTACACGTAGATGAGCTCGGTGAGACGGCGGGTGCGCGTGAAGGTGAGCGTGCGCGTTCCCTGGCTGACGAGCTCGGTGAAGAGCTGGGTCGCCTCCCAGTGGGCGCTCTTGCGGGCCGTCTTTCGCTCGTCCATCAGGGGCGGGTTCCAGAAGACGAAGGCCTTCCAGCCGCGCGGCGAGCCGTCGTCGACGACGACCTCGCAGGGGAGGCCGGTCAGCCCCTCGGCGTGCTCGCCGGGGTTGGCCACGGTGGCCGTGCACAGGATAAACTGCGGGTCGGCCCCGTAGAGCTTACAGAGCCGCCTGAGGCGCCTGAGCACACCGGCCACGTGTGAGCCGAAGACCCCCCGGTAGATGTGCGCCTCGTCGACGACCACGTAGCGCAGGCGGCGGAAGAGGCTGGCCCAGCTGGCGTGGTTGGGCATGATGCCCACGTGGAGCATGTCCGGATTGGTGAGGATGACGCGCCCGTAGCGGCGCACGTCGGCGCGCTCGTGACGGGGGGTGTCGCCGTCGAAAGTGGCTAAAGCCTCCGGCGGCAGCAGCTCCGGCGAAAAAAGCTGGTGCAGCTTGCCCAGCTGGTCCTGCGCTAAGGCCTTGGTGGGGAAGAGATAAATGGCGCGCGTCCCCGGCGCGGTGAGCATGGCCTGCACCACGGCGATGTTGTAGCACAATGTTTTGCCGCTGGCGCTGGCCGTGGCCACGATGACGTTCTTGCCTTTGCGGATGTGGTTGACCGCCTCGGCCTGGTGGGAATACAGATTAGAGAGGCCGTTTTTCTCCAGGGCTTCGGCCAGCCTGGGGTCTAGGGGCTCATCCAGCTGGCCGTAGCGCGCCCGGCGCGGCGGGATGTGCTCGATGTGGGCTATCTGGTCGGCGTAGCCAGGGTCGCCGCGGAGGTGGTTGAGGAAGGCCTGGATTTCCATGGCGCTGCCTCAGACCTCGATGAACTCGGTTTCGTAGTCGAGCAGCTCGGCTTCTAATCGTCCGTTGCCGATGAAGGCGGCCACCCGGGAGAGCACCTGGTTGTTGTGGCGCTTGTCGTTACTGATGCAGCAGACGCCGATGGTGGCCAGCCGCCAGTTGTCGTTGTCGTCCACCTCGGCCACGGCGACGTCGAACTTGTTGCGCACCCGGCTGATGAGCGACTTGACGACCTGCCGCTTGCCCTTGAGCGAGATGTTCTCCGGCAGGCGCAGGCTGACCTTGCAGACGCCGATGTTCATGGCGCGCTAAAACTTCCCCGCCAGCCGCTTGTAGGTGTCCGCCAGGGCCTGCGGCAGCACCCGGAGATTGGCCAGCACCGGCACGTAGTTGGTATCGCCCTGCCAGCGGGGGACGATGTGCGAGTGGAAATGGTCGGCGATGCCGGCCCCGGCCACTTTGCCGATGTTGGCCCCGATGTTGAAGCCCCCCGGCTTGAAGACCTCCCGCAGCACGGTCAGGCCGCGATTCACCAGGGCGAAATGCTCGTCGCGCTCGGCTTCGGTGAGGTCTTCCAGGCTGGCGGTATGGCGGTAGGGAACCACCATGAGATGGCCGGGATTGTAGGGGTAGCTGTTGAGCATGACGAAGTTGTGCTTGCCCCGGTGGAGGATGTAGTTGGCGGCGTCTTTATTCTCTTTGGGCTTGTCGCAGAGGATGCAGCCCTTGGGCTTTTCTTCCATGATGTACTGGATGCGCCACGGCGCCCAGATGTGCTCCATGTTGCTTCTCCTGCGGGGGTCTTACGGTGCTATTGTAAGCGGGTGGGGCGGGGGGAGTCAACACGCCCCGCGCCTCCCCGTCGGAGTTATCTATTCCCACCCAGGCCGCCCTCGGCACATCCAGGGCTTAGCCCGAGAAGGAAATCCCTCTCTCATCTACGCCTTGTATAAAATTTATCTTCCCACCAATTTTTAGTTTTCTTAGCCTTCTTAGGTAATTTTCCCTTGCTAGAAAAGGTTATCCTAATTGATTCTGCCTGAATAACACCTGCAAGAACGTTCAAAAGTAAGCTGTTAAAGGTATTAACAGAAAGCACGCCAAAGTGCACTGAGGTCATGCAAAAAGCGAGAAAGGCAAGAAACTTATCTGTTCTACTAGTCATAAATCTATTCTACCACTCAAAATTGAGTTAAACAAAGACTTCCCAAATAAGAGGGAGTAGCCCGCGAAGAGGGGCGCTAGCCCCTCTTAACTTAAATTCCCCCTCTCCTGCGGCACGCCTCGTCAGGAGAGGGGGACAAAGGGGGTGAGGTTATCATTAAGTGCGCCCCGACCTCTTTTTGTCTATAATGGAATTAGATGGAAGCGGGCGCTTTACGCAAGATACTGGAGCTGGAGGAACAAAAGGGCTACGCCGATACCGCCGTCTTCGGCGGGCTGGACAGGTTCCTCCAGAACTGGATGGCTCAGGCGGGGGAGGAAATCGCCAGCCCGGCCAGCCTCCGGCGCTTTAAGGCGCTCTTCAAAGAGAGCTACGCCGCCATGACCCCGGAGAGAAGGCAGGCGTGGGCCGGGGAAGTGCTGGCCTTTCTGGACAAGATGGAAGGCAAGCCCGTTAAGGCCAAACCGGCGCCGCCCAAACC
>DAOULO010000012.1:0-24307 GCA_034420195.1 Dehalococcoidales bacterium | reverse complement strand
GTACCGGAGCGCTCGATATCAAAGGCGGGGAAGATGTGGCGCTCTTGCAGCTTGCGGCTCAGATGGAGCTCCATGTTGCCGGTGCCCTTGAATTCCTCATAGATCATGTCGTCCATCCGGCTGCCGGTATCGACGAGGCAGGTGGCGATGATGGTGAGCGAGCCGCCCTCGGCGGTGTTGCGGGCCGCCCCGAAGAAGCGCTTGGCCGGGTGGAGGGCGGCGGGGTCGATGCCGCCGGAGAGGGTACGGCCGCTGGAGGGCATGGCCAGGTTATAGGCGCGGGTGAGGCGGGTGATGCCGTCGAGGAGGATGACCACGTCGTAGCCGCTTTCCACCATGCGCTTGGAGCGCTCCAGGGCCAGCTCGGCGACGCGCGTCTGGTTCTCCACCAACTCGTCGAAGGTGGCGGCGATGACCTCGCCCTTGACGGAGCGGCGCATGTCGGTGACCTCCTCGGGGCGCTCGCCGATGAGGCAGACAATTAAATGAATATCTTCATATTTTTCGGTAACGGCGGCGGCGATGGACTTGAGCAGCAGGGTCTTGCCGGCCTTGGGCGGCGAGACGATGAGGCCGCGCTGCCCCCGCCCGATGGGGGCGATGAGGTTGATAAGGCGGGTGGAGAGGTCGGCGGGGTTATATTCCAGGTTGATGAGCCGGTCGGGGAAGGTGGGCGTCATCGCCCCGAAGGGCTGGCGGGTTTTCGTCTGTTCGGGGTCGAGGCTGTTGATGGCCACCACCTGTAAGAGGCTGAAGTATTTCTCGTTGCTCTTGGGGGGGCGGCCCTGCCCGGTGACCATATCCCCGTTGCGCAGGCCGAAGCGGCGTATCTGCGAAGGCGAGATATAGACGTCGGTCTGGCTGGGCAGCATCGATTCCTGCCGCAGGAAGCCGTAGCCGTCGCTCATGATTTCCAGAATGCCGCTGCAGAAGACGTTACCCTGCTCCTCGGTCTGTGTCTCCAGCAGGCGCATGATGATATCGTGTTTTTTCAGGGCCGCGGGGCTCCCGATGCCTTTTTCCTTGGCCAGCTCCACCAGCTCCTCTTTAGTCTTGGTTTCCAGTTCCTGAATGTTCATGGTTCCACCTCACTCTCGTCCCGTCTCCCCGACAGGAAGGGGTATTGCTTACCTTTCTTTTCTTTAATATTTTATTTCCCGGCCACCTTTTTCCAGTCGGCCAGGAAGCGCTGGATGCCGGTATCGGTCATCGGATGGCTTATCATCTGCATGAGCACCTTGTAGGGCACCGTGGCGATATCCGCCCCGGCCAGGGCGGCGTAGGTAACGTGCATGGGGTGGCGGATGCTGGCGGCGATGAGCTGGGTATCCAGGTCGGGGTAGTTGTTCAGGATGGCCAGGGCGTCCTCCACTACCTGCATCCCGTCGTGGCCGGCGTCGTCCAGCCGCCCGATGAAGATACTCACGTAGGTGGCCCCGGCCAGCGCCCCCAGCAGTGCCTGGTTGGCGGAGAAGCACAGGGTCATGTTGACCTTGATGTTCTCCTGCCGCAGGTAGGACGTGGCCCGGAGGCCCTCGGCGGTGATGGGTATCTTGATATTGACGTTGGGTGCCCAGCCGGCCTTGATGCGGGCCTCGGCGACCATGCCTTCGGCGTCCTCGGAGAGCACCTCCACCGAGACCGGCCCGTTGACGATATCGCAAATCTTGCGGGTGACGGCCTCGTAATCGGCGGTGGCCTCCTTGGAGAGGAGCGAGGGATTGGTGGTCACCCCGCTGATGATGCCCAGGCTGGCGGCCTCTTCTATCTCGTTGATATTGGCGGTATCCAGAAATATCTGCATCTTGCTTGCCTCCTCGGGCTAGGTTGCCAGCGGCAGCGGGGGCTGGGCGCCCTCGCGCAGGACAGTCCTGGCCACGGCGACGAACTCGCGGAAGAGCGGCTGGGGGCGCCCCGGCCGTGAGCCGAACTCGGGGTGGAACTGGCATGAGAGCATCCAGGGGTGGTCGGCCAGCTCGCAGATTTCCACCAAAGTGTCGTCGGGCGAAGTCCCGCTGTAAATCATGCCGGCCTTGCCCAGCGGCTCGCGGTACTCGTTGTTGAACTCCAGGCGGTGGCGGTGGCGCTCCTCGACGAGGGGCTGCCCGTAGGCCTTGGCGGCCAAAGTGCCGGGGAGCAGCTTGCAGGGGT
This sequence comes from Dehalococcoidales bacterium, assembly GCA_034420195.1. GTDB lineage: Bacteria > Chloroflexota > Dehalococcoidia > Dehalococcoidales > RBG-16-60-22 > DAOUEH01. The sequence goes on along the minus strand of DAOULO010000012.1, from coordinate 22,156 downwards.
AGTTGCCCAGGCGCATGGTGGCCCCTTTATCTTTGACCGTCTTCTGGGTGGCCAGGTAGTCGATAACGGGGTAGGGGGTATCGGGGTTGAACTCGGTGGAGTTGGGCTCGTCCGATTTGAAGACGAAACGCGCGAACTCGATGACCATGACCTGCAGCCCCAGGCACAGCCCGAAATAGGGTATCTCGTTCTCGCGGGCGTAGCGGGCCGCCTTGACCATGCCCTCGATACCGCGGACGCCGAAGCCGCCGGGGACGATGATGCCCTGGGCGGTGCGCAGCAGGTTCTCCGGGCCTTCGCGGTCGAGGTCTTCCGAGTGCACCCAGAATAAATTCAAATCTCTATCGTTATGCAGGGCGGCGTGGAAAAGGGCCTCCCTGACCGAGAAATAGGCATCGTTGAGCTCCACGTACTTGCCGACCAGGGCGATACTGACCGGCTCGTGGGGCGTTTTGATGCGCTCCACCAGCCCCCGCCACGCCTTGAGGTCGCCGCGGCTGGCGTTGAGGCCCAGGTGGTCGATAATCTGCTGCCCCAGGCCGCAGTCCTCCAGCATCAGGGGTATCTCGTAGATGGTCTCCACGGTGGGCAGGGGAATCACGGCGTCCTTGTCCACGTCGCAGAAGAGGGAAATCTTATCGCGGATGCTCTCCGAGATGGGCAGGTCGCTGCGGCAGACGATAATGTCCGGCTGGATGCCGATGCGCCGCAGCTCGTTGACGCTGTGCTGGGTGGGCTTGGTCTTGAGCTCGCCGGTGGAGTTGAGGTAAGGCAGGAAGGTGACGTGGATGTAGAGCACGTTACCCCGTCCCACGTCGTTGCGCATCTGGCGGATGGCCTCTAGGAAGGGCTGCCCCTCGATATCGCCGACGGTGCCGCCCACCTCGATGAGGATGACATCCGCCCCGGACTTATCGGCCAGCTTCTTGAAGCGTTCCTTAATCTCGGTGGTGAGGTGGGGGACAATCTGGATGGTGCCGCCGAGGAAGTCGCCGCGCCGCTCCTTGGCGATGATGGCGCTGTAAATCTGGCCGGAGGTGACGTTGGAGTCGGCGGTGAACTCGGCGTCGATGAAGCGCTCGTAGTTGCCCAGGTCAAGGTCGGTCTCGGCCCCGTCCCGGGTGACGAAGACCTCGCCGTGCTGGTAGGGGGACATCGTGCCGGGGTCGACGTTGAGGTAGGGGTCGAGCTTCTGGACGGAGACGCTGATGTGGCGGCTCTTGAGGATAGTGCCGATGGAGGCGACGGTGATGCCTTTCCCTACGGAACTGACGACTCCACCGGTTACAAAGATATACTTTGGCATAGGTTATAACCAGGTTTTAAAACTTTAAGAACTCCCGGCTTCATAACTAAACGAAAGCCCCGGAGTTGGGATGGGGTCGGTTGCCAAGTGCCTCGGGATAAACTATTTGCACTATTTAGAAATAGGAACAGGCGTTTGAGCAAAGAGGGGGGGTTTCTTTTAATTATAAGGAGGCGTCCTAGCTTTGTCAAGGGGGGTAATTAGTACTATTGACAGCCTTAGTTATGGAAAATACAATGAAATTGCAGTGGCCGCAACCCGGCCCAAGACTACTGACCAGCAGAAATGCGTGGGAGGAGACTGGTATGGACGAAGGCAATTTTGGCTTTGACTTACCCGATTCGCAAGGGCAGATTCACATTCATGGTGACGCTTCCGGTGATTATCTCTACATGGGGTGGCTCCAGAATCACGGCTGGCAGGAGGGAGACCCTCGCATCTTCCTGGACAGTTATGAGGCAGCCATGGCTGATTTTCACGCTCAGCAAATGGGCTTGGATCAGTTCGATATGGATTGATACTTAGCTTTACCAGGAAAATATCAATTAACTGTGCCGCTTGAGAAAGTCCAGCATGATGTTGAGCGGTGAAGCTCGCCCCGCTCTTACCCTGGCCTTGCCGACCGGCTTGACCAAGCCGTCCGATTGACACTTAAATAGCCTCAGTGTAGACTATCTATGTAATTCCCTTTTTCCTTGAGGAGACTGAGGCTAATGAGTGCTTTGAGCCGCACCGACCCGGAAGTGAGCCAGGCCATCGAGTGCGAGAAGGCACGCCAGAAAGAGAGCGTCAACCTCATCGCCAGCGAGAACTACGCCAGTAAAGCGGTGCTGGAGGCGCAGGGCTCGTTCCTGACCTACAAGTACGCCGAGGGCTACCCCGGCCGGCGCTACTACGGCGGCTGTGAGAACGTGGATACCATCGAGTTGCTGGCCATCGCGCGGGCTAAAGAGCTTTTCAAGGCCGACCACGCCAATATCCAGCCGCACAGCGGCTCGCAGGCTAATATGGCCGCCTACTTCGCCCTGCTGGAGTACGGCGATAGCGTCCTGGCCATGGACCTGGCCCACGGCGGGCACCTCACCCACGGCTCGCCGGTGACCTTCTCCGGCCGGTCTTACCAGTTCGTCCACTACGGCGTCAACCGCGAGACGGAGCGCATCGATTACCCGGAGGTGGAGCAGCTGGCTAAGGAGCATAAACCCAGGCTCATCGTCACCGGGGCCACCGCTTACCCCCGCATCATCGATTTCGAGCGCTTCCGCTTCATCGCCGACGCGGTCAGGGCCAGGCTCATGGTGGACATGGCCCATATCGCCGGGCTGGTGGCGGTGGGCCTGCACCCCTCCCCCATTCCCTATGCCGACGTGGTCACCACCACCACCCACAAGACGTTGCGCGGCACCAGCGGCGGCTTGATACTCTGCCGGGAGGAACTGGCCCGGGCCGTTGACGCCGCCGTCTTCCCGCAGGCACAGGGCAAGCCCCTGATGCACGCCGTGGCCGCCAAAGCGGTGGCCCTCCACGAGGCGATGCAGCCGGATTTCGCCACCTACCAGCAGGCTGTATTGGATAACGCCCGGGCACTGGCGGCGGCGCTCCGTGACCGGGGGCTGCGGTTGATATCCGGCGGTACCGATAACCACCTGATACTGGTTGACCTGGGGCCTACCGGCGTCACCGGACAGCAGGCCGAGGTGGCCCTGGAAGGCGTCGGCATTATCTGCAACCGCAACGCCATACCTTTCGACGACCGCCCGCCGCTGGTGACCAGCGGCATCCGGCTGGGGACGCCGGCGGCTACGACGCGCGGTTTCGGGCCGGAGGAAATGAAACAAATCGCCGGGCTGCTTTACGAGGTCATCGGCCACCACGACGATAAGCAAACCCTGGAGAAGGTGAAGGGGAAAGTCGGCCAGATGTGCCGGCGTTTTCCCCTGCCCGGCATCGAAGACTGATACCGAAACTGGAAAAGTGACATGAAAAACCGCGACACCAATGTCATTAGCGCCATCGGCAACACGCCGCTGGTGCAGCTGGGGCACCTCAACGGCAACCCGGGGGTCAAGATTCTGGCCAAGCTGGAGGGCAATAACCCCGGCGGCTCGGTGAAAGACCGCCCGGCCTACTACATGCTTAAGATGGCGGAGGCGTCCGGGGAGCTTACCCCGGCGAAGACCATCATCGAGCCCACCTCCGGCAATACCGGCATCGCCCTGGCGATGATTGGGGCCGCCCGGGGCTACCGGGTCAAGCTCTTCATGCCGGAGTGCGTCAGCGTGGAGCGGCAGCTGGTGCTCCAGGCCTACGGCGCCGAGGTGGTGCTCACGCCCGATAAAGAAGGCGTTGACGGGGCCATCCGGCGGGCGCACCAGGCCCTGGCGGCGGAGCCGGAAAAATACTTCATGCCCAACCAGTTTGATAACCCCAATAATATCCTGGCCCATTACGAGACCACCGGGCCGGAGATATACGCCCAGACCGGCGGAGACATCGACGTTTTCGTGACCACCATGGGCACCACGGGGACGCTCATCGGCACGGGGCGGTATCTCAAGGAGAAGCGGCCGGATATCCACATCGTCGGGGTGGAGCCGATGCTGGGGCATGCCATCCAGGGCCTGAAGAACCTCAAGGAAAGCGTCGTCCCCGGTATTTACAATGCTGACGCCCACGACGAGAAGATAACCATCAACGACGCCGATGCCTTCGAGACGGCCCGCCGCCTGGCGGCCAGCGAGGGTCTCTTCGTCGGCATGTCCAGCGGGGCGGCCGTGGCCGGGGCGCTGGCGGTGGCTGCTAAAATGAAAAAGGGCACCATCGTGACCATCCTGCCCGACCGGGGCGACCGCTATCTCTCCACCACGCTTTTCCGCTCCATCTGCGCCAAGTGCCCGCCGTAGTTAATGCTCTGTCATTCCCGCGAAGGCGGGAATCCAGCCCCGCCTCCCCTTTCGGAGTTATCTATTCCCACCCGGCCCCGCTTACGCTGAAGCTTCAGCGGGCAGGCCGCCCTCGGGGCGTCCGCGGCTTAGCCCGCAGTTCTTGTTCCCCCATCCCCCTTTATCCCCCTTCCCCCAGGGGAAGGGGGAAATTGTTTTGAGAGGGGCTAGTGCCCCTCTCCGCAGGCTACTCCCCTGTTAGAAACGGGGCGTCTAAGAGGGGCGAAGCCCCTCTTTTAATTTCCATTCCCCCTCTCCAAACAGAATATCAAAGGTCTTTTCTGATGCTGAGTTTGGAGAGGGGGATTAAGGGGGTGAGGTAACTTATGTCCTCCGCCGCCCCGCCTTTTCTCTTAAAAATCAAGGTAATCAGGGGTGAGCAAGGCACCTAATAGTGCTATAATAAAAGTGCGGCCAGAAGAGAAAGAAGAGAGGAGAAGATTGCCCATGGAGGAACTAAAAGTCTTCAGCGGCAACGCCCACCCGGCCCTGGCCAGGGCCATAACCGACTATCTGGGCATACCGTTGGGCAAGTGCGAAGTCAAGCAGTTTAAAAACGAAAACACCTTTGTTCGCATCCTGGAGAACGTCCGCGAGCGCGATACCTTCGTGGTGCAGCCCATCTCCTCTCCGGTGAACAACAGCCTGGTGGAGCTGCTCATCATGCTCGATGCTCTCAAGCGTGCCTCCGCCGGGCGGATTACCGCCGTCATCCCCTATTACGGCTACGGCCGCACCGATAAGAAAGACCAGCCGCGCGTGCCCATCACCGCCAAGCTGGTGGCCGACCTGCTCACCGTGGCCGGGGCCAACCGGGTGCTCACCGTCGACCTGCACGCGGCCCAGATACAGGGTTTCTTCAGCATCCCCGTTGACGAGCTGACCGCCCTCAACATCCTGGCCGACTATTTCAACGAGCAGCCCTATAATAACCTGGTGGTCGTCGCCAGCGACATCGGCGCCACCAAGCGCGCCCGCGACCTGGCCGCCGAGCTCAACGTGCCGCTGGCCATCATCGAAAAGCGGCGCCTGGGCAACCAGGACGAGACCCAGACGCTCAACGTCATCGGCGACGTGAAGCACAGGGTCGCCCTGACCGTGGACGACGAAATCGATACCGCCGGCTCGCTCAAGGGTGTCGTCGCCACCCTGTTGAAGCGCGGTGCCAAGGAGGTACACTCCTGCTGCACCCACCCCATTTTCTCCGGCCCGGCCATCCGCCGCATCGCCGAAAGCCCAGTGAAAGAGGTGGTCGTTACCGATACCGTTCCTATCAACGAGAAAAAAATGATACCCAAGATTAAAGTCCTGTCCATCGCGCCGCTTTTGGGCAAGGCCATCCGCTGCATCCATACCGGACAGTCCGTGGGGGCATTATTTGAAAGGAAAAAGTGACCTGGTCGAGGTCTACAAGGCCAAGAGCGATATGGAGGCGCAGGTCATCAAGGGCCTGCTGGAGAGCTACGGCATACCCTGCTTCCTCAAGGCCAACGCGGCGCCTTCGGTGCACATCTTTACCGTCGACGGCCTGGGCGAGGTCAAGGTGATGGTGCTGCCGGAGCTGGCCGCCAAGGCCCGGGCGCTGATTGTGAGCGATAAAAATGCCTAAGTTATTCGGTGGACTATTCGATTCCAACGAAAAGGAGCTCAAGCGCCTCCAACCTTACGCCGACCGCACCAACGCGCTGGAGCCGGAGTTCCAGGCGCTCTCCGACGATGACCTGCGCGCCAAGACCGACGAGTTCCGTAAGCGTCTTGAGGACGGCGCCAGCCTCGACGAGCTGTTGCCCGAGGCCTTCGCCGCCGTCCGCGAGGCCGCCCGGCGCACCCTGGGGCAGCGCCACTACGATGTGCAGCTACTGGGCGGCGTTACCCTGCACCAGGGTAAAATCGCCGAGATGCGCACCGGCGAGGGCAAGACCCTGGTGGCCACCCTGCCCCTCTATCTCAACTGCCTCGGCGGCGAGGGTGCCCACCTGGCCACCGTCAACGACTACCTGGCCCGGCGCGACCCGTACTGGATGGGGCCCATCTACCACGCCCTGGGGGTGAGCGTGGCCTCTATCTATCCCATGCAGAACCCCGACGAGCATACCCCCGCCTGCCTTTACGACCCCGAGTTCGATTCCGGCGACGCGCGCTGGCCGCATTTCCGGCCTATCTCCCGCAAGGAGGCCTACGAGGCCGATATTACCTACGGTACCAGCAGCGAGTTCGGCTTTGATTACCTGCGCGATAACATGGTGCCCGACCTGTCCCGCTGCGTGCAGCGTCCCCTCAACTTCGCCATCGTTGATGAGGTGGACAACCTCCTCATCGACGAGGCGCGCACGCCGCTCATCATCAGCGCCCCCGCCGAGGAGTCGGGCCAGACCTACCAGATATTCGCCCGGCTGGTGCCGCGCCTCAAGCCGGAGGAAGATTATACCGTGGACTTGAAGTCCCGTACCGTCAACCTCACCGATGACGGCATGAACCAGATGGAGCGGATGCTGCGGCGCGAGGGGCTCCTGAAAAACCCCGACCTCTACCACCCCGATAACCACGTGCTGACCCGCTACCTGGACAACGCCCTCAAGGCCCAGGTCTTGTTCAAGCGCGACCAGCAGTACGTCGTCAAGGACGGCGAGGTCGTCATCGTCGACGAGTTCACCGGCCGCCTGATGTACGGGCGGCGCTACTCCGAGGGACTGCACCAGGCCATCGAGGCCAAGGAGCACGTCAAGGTGCAGCGCGAATCGATGACCTACGCCACCATCACCATCCAGAACTACTTCCGCATGTACCAGAAGCTGGCCGGCATGACCGGCACCGCCGCCACCGAGGCCGAGGAGTTCTACAAGATATACAAGCTGGAAGTGTCCGTCATCCCCACCAACAAGCCGATGGTACGCGAAGACCTGCCCGACCTGATTTACAAGACCGAGGAAGGTAAGTTCCGCGCCCTGGCCGAGGAAATCAAGGAGATGCACCAGCAGGGCGTCCCGGTGCTCATCGGCACTGTCTCCATCGAGAAATCGGAGCTCTTGAGCGGCCTCCTCCGCCGCCAGGGTATCGACTGCCAGATACTCAACGCCAAGGAGCATACCCGCGAGGGCGAGATTATCGCCGGGGCGGGCGAGCCGGGGGCGGTGACGGTGGCCACCAACATGGCCGGTCGCGGTGTGGACATCATCCTGGGAGGCCGCCGCCCGGAGCAGCCGGAGAACGGCGACGCCGCGGCGCTGCAAGAGTACGAAAAAGACCTGGCCGAGTGGGAGAAGAAACACGCTGCGGTCATCGAGAAGGGCGGCCTGCACATCATCGGCACCGAGCGCCACGAGGCCCGCCGCATCGATAACCAGCTGCGGGGCCGGGCGGGGCGCCAGGGCGACCCCGGTCTGTCGCGCTTCTATGTCTCCTTGGAGGACGATATCATGCGCCGCTTCGGCGGCGACCGCATGCAGACGGTCATGGGCTGGGTGGGTCTGGACGAGGAGACGCCCATCGAGCACAAGATGATTACCAATCTCATTACCGACGTGCAGAAGCGCGTCGAGGGCTACCATTTTGACATCCGCAAGAACCTGGTCGAGTACGACGACGTCGTCAACAAGCACCGCGAGCTCATCTACGCCGAGCGCCAGAAAATCCTCGGCGGCGCCGACCTCAAGGCCAATATCCTGGAGATGGTGAATAGAGAGGTCGAGGCCATCATCGCCACGCACTTGGCCGACCCGCACGGCGTCGGCTGGGACATCCCCGTTCTGCTCAGTGAGCTTAAAACCATCCTGCCGCTGCCGCCCGACCTGGACGAGCCGGCCATCGCGCAGTTGGGGCCGAAGGGGGTGGCCAAGCACCTGGCCGAGGCGGCGGCCGCCACCTATGAGCAGAAGGAGGGGGAGACCGGCGCCGAGAAGATGCGCCTGCTGGAGCGGCTGGTGATGCTCCAGGTCATTGACCGGCTCTGGGTGGAGCACCTCACCGCCATGGAGCACATGCGCCTCCAGGCGAGCTGGCAGACGCTGCGGCAGATGAAATCGACCGACGCCTACAAGCGCTCCGGCTACGAGCAGTTCCAGACGCTGCTGGAGACCATCCAGCACGACGTGGCCCGCATGATATTCCACGTGGGCCTCGCCACGCGCGAGCCCAAACCGGTGTCGTCGCCGATGGAAAAGGCCGCCGTCGGCTCCCGGGGCGACGCCCGCCCCCGCCAGGCGTCCGGCAGCCGCAAAATTGGCCGCAACGACCCCTGCCCCTGCGGTAGCGGTAAGAAATACAAGTACTGCTGCGGAAGGTAACAGAGAATTAGAGGGGTGGGATAAATAGGGTAGGAGGTGTTTATGTCACCTACAGCACTTACTGATAGGCAAAAAATCAATGTTGTCTTGAAGAAGAACACTTTTTTCTTTAATTATGCTGAAGTTGAAGAAAAATGGGAAGCTAAAATTAGCGCCATAACTAAACTACTGTTACTCTTAAAAAATGAATTAGATGGTGTGAAAACGATTAATGAAAAAAAGCAAATAGTAACAAATCTCATCTGTGATAAGCAAGACGGATTTTCGGCTGTTCTTGCTTTAAGTTCCATATCTGAAGAATTTATGCTTAGATTAATAACTTTTATAAGGAATATTGAAGATAGAGATCTGGATAAGCTAGTTAACAAAGGTAGTTTCCCTAAAACTCCAAAAGAAAAGGAATGGAACAAAAAGTATCTTTTCAAAGCTGTGAGGACGAACAAGGGCTTAACAGATGGTCTAGTTAATCTCTTTTTTGAGGGTTTTTCTATACCGATCCTTCAACAGTATTTGCCTTTGTTTGAACTAAAGAAACTGAATTTTAACAAGTTAGACTTTTCTACGGAGAGTTTGATAGATAGTATTATCAGGCAAGCAAAAAAGGGTTCTTATAAAGCTGACGGAGAAAATGACCCGGCTGGACTGCTCAAGAGGGTCTTGATAGAGAATAAGATTAGCTATAAAGCTAACACAATAGTCCCAAATATTAGGCGAAAGGTTGATTTTGCGATACCAAACGAGGAAGATCCGAAGGTAATAGTTGAATCTTCCTATGAGGTTACTACCTCATCTGCTATGGGTGATAAAGCAAAGACCGAAATTGAAGTGGCCACAGACGTGAGAAGACATTATACTAGAACGGCATTTATTGGATTTGTTGATGGTGTAGGTTGGTATGTTAGGACGAGCGATTTAGAAAGACTTGTGTCTGCATTCGATGACGTTTTTACTTTCCAGCGAACAGAACTTGAACGTTTTCTAAAGTATTTATCACGTTTGTTATGATTAAAAATATTGTCGGGAATTCTAATGGAAGATAAGCTATTAAAGTATATAAATCGAATAACTGAAGATGATGCCATAAGGGTGATGAAACAAATACCCAGTGATAGCATTGATATGTCCTTTGCTGATCCACCGTTTAATCTGAAAAAGAGTTACAATCACTATCAAGATAAAAAGGAAATTCAAGAATATTTAGCCTGGTGTAAAGAATGGCTTCATGAGATGGTGCGTATCACCAAAGAATCCGGCTCCATATTCGTTCATAATATTCCCAAGTGGTTAACTTACTATGCTGCATACTTGAATGATATAGCCTACTTTAAACATTGGATAGCCTGGGACGCTATGGGGGCTCCTTTAGGAAAAACGATCCTGCCTAATCACTATGGAATTCTCTGGTATGTGAAATCAGAAAAATTCAAGTTTTATGATGTTAGAACTCCTCATAAGACTTGTCGCGAGTGCCGAGCTTTACTAAAAGATTATGGAGGTAAGAAACATACGATTCATCCCTTTGGTACATTGATTAGCGATGTTTGGACTGATATTTATAGAATTAGACATACAAAAAGGAGAGATGAACATCCCTGTCAATTGCCAATTCACCTTTTAGAAAGACTAATACTCATGACAACTGATGAGGGTGATATCGTGTTAGATCCATTTGTAGGTACCGGTACAACGGCAATTGCGGCAAAACAACTCGGGAGAAAATATATTGGGATTGATATAGATAAAAAATATGTAGACCTTACGAAGAGAAAATTAGAAAGTGTAAGACCGTTTAAGATAAATGAATGTTATCTTTCATTGTTTCTTAATAGGGTTGTTACAGTCAGAGATATTGATTATTCCAGGGTAGAGCCTTTCTTGAAAACTAGAGACTTAAGAATCAATTCTAAAAAGTCAAAGCTTCTGACACTCCCGGTATTGAACAAGAAGAATGATATATACGAATTTATTACAGAGCAGTTGGATGAAGTATTTTATCATCCAGAAATATCTCATGAACTTAATGATAGAGCTGCTAACCAAATCAGGTTATTAGAAAAGCGTGTCTTCTACAGTGCGAAAAAACCAAAGAAAAAATGACTAACGCCGATATCGCCGCCGTTTTCGAGGACATCGCCGCCCGACTGCGCCGGCGGAAAGACAACATCTTTAAAATCCGGGCCTATGAGAAAGTGGCCCGTTCCATCCGGGCGCTGGGCACAACGGTGGCGGAGCTGGCCGCCGCCGGCCGACTCGGCGAAATCGACGGCGCCGGTGAGGCCATTACCAAGAAAATCGCCGAACTCATCGCTACCGGTAAACTGGCCTATTACGAAAAGCTCAAGGCTGAGGATGTGGGGGTGGCCTGATGACCGCAGCGCGGCCGGCCGACCTGGAAGCCGTCTCCCCCGGCGACGCCGAGGCCATCCGCCATTTCCAGCAGGCCCTGGCCGGGGGCAAACACTGGTACCTGGCCCTGCTGGGGGCGATGGGGCGGTGGGCCAGCGCCGCCGAAACGCGGGAAGGCCGCCGCTACCAGTACCTCATCGACGGCGAGGCCTTCGACTGGCTGCTCCTGGCCGAGCGGCTCTGCGAGGCGGCCGACGACCTCCTCCCCGAGGACGAGAAGGACGCCCTGCTCTTTGGCGGCGTGCCCCCGCTGGAGCTGAGCGCCGCCGAGGTCAAGGGGCTTATCGGCGATGGTAAGTACGGCCAGTACCTCAACTATTTTTACGGTGTGACCGTAGAGGAGGCCCTGCTGCTGGCGGTGCAGGGTGAGATAGACAAAGAACGGCGGGTGCGGGGCTTCCGCAGCGCCCGGGATTCCGCCGGCGAGTCCTACCGGCGCATCTACGAAGCCAGTCGCGAGGACCTGCTCAAGCTCTTCCGGCAGGAGAAGGGATATACCCAGCTCCGCTCTACCAGCCTGGCCGAGCTCAAGGAGTTCACCTACTGGCTTTTCAAGTACCGCCTCAAGCGCTGTGAAAAGGCCAAGATTGCCAGCGATACGCGGAAGGCGCTGGACTACCTGCGCCGCCAGTGGCGGCAGCGCGGCGTGGGGCGGGTGCTGGCCGCCGCTTTCGCCCCCGACGACCGGGACTGACAGCGACCGGCTTAACCTAAAATCCCGCTACTCGTTGGTGGTGCCTTCCGGTGCCCGCACCAGCAGCACCGGTACGCCGGCCCCGCGCATGACCTTATCGGTAATGCTGCCCAGCACCAGGCGGCGCAGGCCGGAGCGGCCGTGGGTGGACATGGCAATCAGGTCGGCCTTGATATCGTCGGCGGCCTTGAGTATCTCTTCGGCGGCATTGCCGGTGCTGACCATCGTCTTGATGGTGACCCGCGGCATCTGCAGCGCCTCGCCAGTCTTCTCCAGGTAATTAGTTACCCTCTGCTTGATGAGCTTCAGTTCCTCTTCGGTATAGGAGACCGGGGCGCTGGCTTCGCCGACGACTACCCAGTGTCGCAACATCGTGATGGCCCCCAGCAGGGTAATCTCCACCTTGGCCTGGGGCGGGCACTTGGCGACGAGCTTCTTGATGACGGGGATGGCCGCTTCGCCGACGCGGGAGCCGTCCAGCGGGACGAGAATTCTCTCGAACATGGCCGCACCTCCTAAAACCTGGCGCTTTGTTGTTTCAGTTTCTCCAGCTTGTCTTTTAGAGTATAGAGCCTTTGCCGCTCCCTGGCAACGACGGCCTCCGGTGCTTTGGTGAGGAAGGCTTCATCCTGTAGCCTGGCTTCGAGGCGGTCGCACTCGGCCCGGGTCTGCGCCAGCTCTTTTTCCAGCTTCTGGCGCTCCGCCGCCAGGTCGACCATGCCAGAAAAGGGAATACTCAACTTAATCCCTTGTGAGAGTATAATCCTTATTGCCATAGCATCTCCCCAAACTGGGCTTTCTCCACTGGTCTCACCGAAGGTAAGCTGACTAACCCTAGCTAATGACTGAATGGTTTGAGTGTGGGCACTAATAGCGGGGAGCAGGTTACCGGCGTCAATATTTACTGGTATACGTTTGCTGCTTTCCACTTTGAATTCTAAGCGCTTATTGCGGATGCTGCGTATTATCTCTATCACAGCGTCCATAGCTAACTCTGCTTCTGAGTCAATATCTGCCTCTCCGGCGTTCGGGTAAGGTGCTATCATTATTGATTCAATAGACTGCCAGTTTGGGGACAGGTACTTCTTTAAATACTGCCACAGCTCCTCGGTGATAAAGGGCATGTAAGGGTGCAATAACCGTAGAGACGTTTCCAGTACGTGCAGCAGCACCGGCAGCGGAGAGGCATCGCTGTCGTTCAGGCGTATCTTGGCCAGCTCGATGTACCAGTCGCAGTACTCACCCCAGAGGAAATCGTGAATCTGCCGCTGCGCCTCGCCGAACTGGAACTCCTCCATGAGGTGGGTCACGCTGGCGACGGTGCGGTTGAGGCGCGAGCAAATCCAGCGGTCTTCTACGGGCAAATTCTTACGATTTATCTTCAGGTCTATCTTCTCGCCGGAGGGGATGCTCCTGATGACGAAGCGCGCCGCGTTCCAGAGCTTGTTGGCGAAGTTGCGTCCCGCCTCCATCTTCTCCGTGGAGAGGCGCGAGTCGTTGCCGGGGGAGGTGCCCGTCGTCAGGGCGAAGCGCAGCGCGTCCGTCCCGTAGGCGGCCATGAGGTCGAGGGGGTCAACGACGTTGCCCTTGGTCTTGCTCATCTTCACGCCCTTATCGTCGCGTATCAGGCCGTGCAGGAATACGGTGTGGAAGGGGATTTCCCCGGTGTTCTCGATGCCCAGCATAATCATGCGGGCCACCCAGAAAAAGAGGATTTCGTAGCCGGGGTTCATCACCGTGGTGGGGTAGAAGTAGCGCAGGTCTTCGGTATCGTCCGGCCAGCCCAAGGTGGAGTGCGGCCAGAGGCCGGAGCTGAACCAGGTGTCCAGCGTGTCCGGGTCCTGCTCGATGTTCTGGGAGCCGCATTTATCGCAGGCCTGCGGGTCGTCCACGGCCACCGTCAGCCCTTCGCAGTCATGGCAGTACCATATCGGTATGCGGTGGCCCCACCAGAGCTGGCGGCTGATGCACCAGTCGCGGATGTTCTCCATCCAGTTGAGGTAGACCTTGACGAAGCGCTCCGGCAGGATGGTGATGCGCCCGTCCTTGACGGCCTTAATGGCCGGCCTGGCCAGCGGCGCGATTTTAACGAACCACTGCTGACTGGCGATGGGCTCGACGACGGTGTGGCAGCGCTCGCAGTGCCCGACGGCGTGGCTGTAGTCCTCGGTCTTGACCAGCTGCCCGGCCTTTTCAAGGTCGGTGAGGATAGCCTCGCGGGCGACGTACCTGTCTAGGCCGGCGTAGGGGCCGGCGTTCTCGTTCATGGTAACGTCGTTGTTGAGGATGTTGACGAGCGGCAGACCGTGGCGCTGGGCGATGTCGAAGTCCACCGGGTCGTGGGCGGGCGTCACCTTGACGGCACCGGTGCCGAACTCGGCGCTGACGGCCGCATCGGCGACGATGGGAATCTCGCGGTTGACGGCGGGCAGGCGCACCTTCTTGCCCACCATGCCCCGGAAACGCTTGTCTTCGGGGTTGACGGCCACGGCCGTATCGCCCAGGATTGTCTCGGGGCGGGTGGTGGCCACGGTGATGAATTTATCTTCCTCGCCGACCACCGGATATTTGACGTACCACAGGTGGCCCTGCAAGTCCTGGTGCTCCACCTCCAGGTCGGAGAGGGCCGTGCCGCAGCGCGGGCACCAGTTGATAATGCGCTCGCCGCGGTAGATGAGCCCCTTGTCGTAGAGGCTTTTGAAGGTAACGCGCACCGCCCGGGTGGCGACCTCGTCCATGGTAAAGCGCAGGCGCGTCCAGTCGCAGGATACGCCGAGTTTCGTGAATTGCCGGGTGATGGTATCGCGGCAGTCGGCCACCCACTGGTGCATCCTCTCCAGGAATTTCTCCCGGCCCATCTGGTGGCGGTCGAGGCCCTCCTTGGCCAGCTCCCGCTCGATGACGACCTGGGCGGCGATGGCGGCGTGGTCAACGCCGGGCAGCCAGAGGGTGGGCTCGCCCTTCATGCGGTGCCAGCGCGTCATGGCGTCCTGGAGGGCGGCTTCCAGGGCGTGGCCCAGATGCAGTTCGCCGGTGACGTTGGGCGGCGGCATGATGATGACGAAGGGTTCTTTCTTCTTATCTATCTCGGGCGTGAAGTAGCCCTTCTCCATCCAGAAGTCGTACCACCTGGGCTCGACCTTGCCCGGCTCGTAGGCCTTGGGCTTGTCGTGATTGTCTGAGGATTGCCTCATGAGTTTACCTTTCCGGTTAGTTTTAGAGCCTCCCCCCGCCGCCCCTCGGTGTTATCTATTCCCACCCGAGCCGCCCTCGCGGCATCGGCGGCTTAGGCCGTAGTATACTCCGCCCTTTAGCAACTCAAGGATTTATTGCTAGTAATTACTCCTTAGCATTATCAATAACGCATTTATATAGATTACTCTGTGCTTGTTCGATTAACTCGTGTACAGCGCTAATTGTTATAATAGGTTCAAGCTGTGTAAATACTTTGCGTTCTTCCCCTGGGTAGCATGTCATTGAACCGTCAATACTGTTTGCGGAGGTTGGTAACGGATACCGACCTTTCCATATGATGCACTCGGTAATATAACTAATGTGTGACTCTTGAAACCGTCCTTCAAATATTATTCCGGCATCTCGCGCTAATTCTGCTAGTTGATGGCTTTTTATACTAAGATCCAGTTTATCAGTTAATATACTTTCATGGTTTCTTAATCGTTTTGTTAAAATCGCACCTTTATAGTAGTTCTCCAAGGCAAATCCTATTAACATGTAGTATATATGCCTAAAGCGAGAACTTATGATGTCACCATTTTTATAGGCTTTTTCGTTTTCTAGTTTATAAGCTGTTTCTACGAGTGCATCAGCTGTGTCATTCCAAAATTGTATATCTGTCAGAATAGAATTGAAGGTGTAGCTGTCAGACGAACCAGTATCTGTGTTCATTCTTGATTTTTACCCCACCAGCCCCTTGACCCTATCCAAGATCCTCTCCGCCACCTCTCTTTTGCTCATCAGGGGCAGCTCTTCGGTCTTACCGCTTTTATCTATAATAATTACTCTATTCGTCGCCACGTCAAAGCCGCTGTCCGGCGCGGTGATGTCGTTGGCCACGATGAGGTCGAGCTTCTTGGCGGCCAGCTTCTTCTTGGCGTTGGCGATAATGTCTTCGCTCTCGGCGGCGAAGCCCACCCGGATAAAGTCCCCCTTGACCTCGCTCAGGATGTCCGGCGTCCTGACCATCTCAATGGTGAGATTTTCGCTGGCCTCTTTTTTCATCTTGCCCTTAGCGGGGGCCTTGGGGCGGTAGTCGGCCACGGCGGCGGCCATGAGCAGGGCATCCGTCTTCTTCACGGCGCTGGCCACGGCCTTTTTCATCTCCGCGGCCGTGCGCACTTTAATAATCTCGATACCGGCGGGCTCGGGTAGGGCGGCGGGGGCGGTAATGAGCGTCACCTGCGCGCCTCTGTCGCGGGCGGCCTCGGCCAGGGCGTAGCCCATCCGCCCTGAGGAGCGGTTGCCGATGTGCCGTACCGCGTCGAGGGGCTCCCGGGTGCCCCCGGCGGTGACGACAATACGCTTGCCGGCCAGGTCCTGCTTCTGTCCCATCACCCGCTCCAGGACGGCCAGTATCGCCGGGGTGTCGGGGAGGCGGCCCTGACCCATCTTGCCGGAGGCGAGATGCCCGTAGTCCGGCTCGATGACGGTGAAGCCGCGCGCCCGGAGCTTGTCGATATTTGCGCGTGTCACGGTGTTTTCGTACATCAGGTCGTTCATGGCGGGGCAGACGACCACCGGGGCCTGTGTCGCCAGGACGACGGTGCCGAGCATGTCGTCGGCAATGCCGGCCGCCAGTCTGGCAATGGTGTTGGCCGTGGCCGGGGCGATGAGGACGGCGTCGGCGGCCTCGGCCAGGGCGACGTGCTCCTCGCTCCACTCCGAGGCCAGTGCGAACATGTCGGTGACCACCGGCCGGTGGGTGATGTTGCGCAGCGTCAGCGGCGTGACGAACTTGACGGCGGCGGCCGTCATTATCGTCTCCACCCGGGCGCCGGCCTGGGTGAGCTTGGAGGCGATATCGGCGGCCTTGTAGGCGGCGATGCCGCCGGTGATGCCGAGGACGATAGTTTTACCTTTAAGTATATTCATTTTATCAGCGGTTCATATCGTGGATGGCCTTGATGCCGATGAGGGTCAGGTCGGGGTTGACCTTTTCGATGACCTGACTCTCCTTGGCGATGATATCGGCGTAGCCGCCGGTGGCCACGACGAAGGCCTTTTTGCCCAGCTCCTCCTGAATCCGCGCCACGATGCCGTCGACGAGGCTGGTGTAGCCGAAGATGATGCCGGACTGCATGGCGGCCTGGGTGTTGGTGCCGATGGCCTTTTGGGGGCGCACCAGCTCTACCCGGGGGAGGGCGGCGGTGCGGGCGTAGAGGGCCTCGGCGGCGATGCCCACGCCGGGGGCGACGGCCCCGCCGAGATAGTCACCTTCCTTGGAGATGGTGTCGAAGACGGTGGCCGTCCCCAGGCAGACGACGATGAGCGGCTGCCCGCCGTAGAGCTTGATGGCCCCGGCGGTGTTGGAGATACGGTCGCCGCCGACCTCGCGCGGGTTGTCCATGCGGATGCGTATCCCTGTCTTGACGCCGGGCCCCACCACCAGGGGCTGGATGCCGAAGTAGCGCTGGAAGACCTCGTTGAAGGTCGTCAGCAGGGGCGGGACAACGCTGCTCAGGCCCCCTTCCTTAATATCGCCGGGCTCGATGCCATCATTGCGTAGCATGTTGAGGATAAGCACGGCGTACTCGTCGGGCATGCGGTGGACGCCGGTAGCGATGCGCCAGGTGGCCTTGAGCTTGTCACCCCGGAACAGGCCGATGGTGATATTGGTATTGCCGATATCAACAGCCAGTAACATTTCCCTCACTCCTCCCCGGCGGGTTCTTTCAGTCGCTTGATGGTCGGCGGCAGGGCCGGCAGCAGGTCGGAGGCAATCATGCCGGTATCGCCTATCGCGTCGCTGACCGTCTCCCCGGCCTTGGCGTGCAGGTAGACGCCGAGCGTGGCGGCCTCGAAGGGCGCCAGCCCCTGGGCCAGCAGCCCGGCGATGATACCAGCCAGGACATCGCCCGTGCCCGCCGTGGCCAGGGCCGGGTTGGCGAACGGACTGAGGCGCCGACGTCCGTCGGCGGCGGCAATCACGGTGTAGGCCCCCTTGAGGACGACGGTCTGGCGCCAGGCGGCGGCCAGCCTCGCGGCGACGCCCAGACGGTCGGCCTGTACCTCGGCGGCGGTCATTCCGGCCAGCCGGGCCATCTCGCCGGGGTGGGGGGTGAGGACGGCGTTGCCGCCGAGCTGCTGCCACCAGTCCGGCACGGCGGACAGGATATTGAGCGCGTCGGCGTCGAGCACCGCCGGGGGCAATCCCTTTTCTTTGAGGAGCGTGCCGACGAACTCCGCCGTGGCCGGGTCCTGCCCCAGGCCGCAGCCCAGGAGCAGGGCGTCGTAGTCGTCGGTCTGCTGGGCGATTTCGGCGGCGGCCTCCGCCGCGATGACACCGGGCGACGCCTCGGGCAGAGGCAGGTAGGTGACCTCGGTCAGCTTGGCGGCCAGGACGGGCAGGAGCGTGGGCGCGGTGGCCAGGGTGACCAGTCCTGCCCCGGCGCGCAGGGCCCCGCTGCAGGCCAGGTAAGCGGCGCCGATATAATTGAGCGAGCCGGCCGCTACCAGCACCCGGCCGAAGGTGCCTTTGTTGGCGTCGATGGGGCGCGCCGGCAGGAGGGAGCGGGCCATCTCGGCGGTGATAAGCTCGGTGGTGATGTCGTCGGCCAGTTGGGCGGGTATGCCGATATCGGCGATGATAAGGCGGCCAACCTTCTCCGCCCCGGGCAGACGGAACTGCCCCAGCTTGGGGAAGGCCAGCGTCACGGTGATGTCGGCCTGGAGGCAGGCCGGGTCGGCGGTGCCGCTATCGGCGTCCAGGCCCGAGGGCAGGTCCACGGCGATAACAGTCAGCTCGCGCTGCTGCCGCGCCGCCGCCACCCGCTCCAGCACCTGTTTGAAGATGCCTTCCAGGGGGCGCAGGCGCCCCGTGCCCAGCAGGGCATCGATGACGGCGGTGGCCGGGGCCAGCAGGTCGTCGAACTTCTTGAGGCCATCGTCATCGGCGGCCTCGACGTAGGTAATGCCGCGCTTTTTCACCAGCTTGTAGTTGGCATCGGCCGCCAGGCGCGGACTGCAGAGGTAGACGCTCACCTTGTAGCCCCAGTCGTGGAGGTAGCGGGCGGCCACTAGGCCGTCACCGCCGTTATTGCCCCCGCCCACCAGGCAGAGGATAGGCCGCTCGTCGGGTGGGCCCAGACAGGCGCGGGTGGCCTCGGCCGCGGCCTTGCCGGCGTTCTCCATGAGCACGCTGGTGGGAGCGCCCAGCTTGAGGCACTCCTGGTCAATACGTCTCATCTGTTCGGCAGTTAAGATTTTCATCGTCTTTTATCCGGGTTTCTGATGATTTGAGTGTAGCAATATTCGGGGTTAGGGTCAAGATGGTAGGTCTTTTTACGCGTTAAGCCGTGGATGTGCCGAGGGCGGTTAGGGTGGGAATAGATTAGAGCGAGGGGGGAGGGGGAATCATCGGTATGGTTTGTGGTAGAATGGTGGAAATTCCCACCTATATTTATGGAGGCACAACTTGGAAGAGAAGATTACGTATTTTAATGAGCCCGGCATTGAGAATACCGAGGCGACCTTGAAGCTGGCCGCCGCCCGGGCCGAGGCCCGCGGTATCAAAACGGTCATTCTTGCCTCCACGCGGGGCGAGACGGCGCGCCTGGCCGCCAAAATGTGGGCGGATAAGGGGCTCAAAATGGTGGTGATACCGCACCAGTACGGCTTCATGATGGGCCAGCGCTTCCCGGCGGAGCTGGCCGCCGAGCTGGCCGCGCAGGGTCACGCCGTGCACTTCGGCACGATGTTGTTCCATACCGAGCGCCTCTACGGCAACGACACGCCGCGGGTCATGGCCGACCTGCTGCGCACCTTCTGCCAGGGGATGAAGGTCTGCGTCGAGATTACCTGGATGGCGACCGACGGCGGGAAGGTGGCCGCCGGCGAGGAGGTCGTCGTCGTGGCGGGGACGGGACGCGGGGCGGATACGGCCGTGGTGGCTATCGCCGCGCCTTCGACGAAGCTCTCCGACCTGCACATCACCGAGATTATCTGCAAGCCCCTGCAGACCAAGGCCATCAAGCCCCCACCGATGCCGCCGGCGCCGGAAAAGAAGCCCTAGGCTGGCCTATCAGTCCCTGCCCCCACCCCATCGTTGTAATCTATTCCCACCCAGGCCCCGCCTGCGCTAAAGCTTCGGTGGGTAAACTACCCTCGTGGCATCGGCGGCTTAGCCCACAGATATGTCCCCACCCGTGGCCGGGTCAGTTGTCTTTTACCCGCCCCCGTATTACTATAGAAAGTGGTGAAGACCCGACTGAAAGAGCTGCTCGACCGCCGCCCCAGGCACCGTATCAATGATGCCGCCCGCGTGCCGGCGGCGGTACTCGTTCCCCTCTATAAACACGAGGGGCAGTGCCACATTGTCTTCATCAAGCGCACCGAGACGGTCAAAGCCCATAAGGGGCAGATATCCTTTCCCGGCGGTGCCTGCGAGGACGGCGACCCAAGCCTGCTGGCTACCGCCCTGCGGGAGTCTTACGAGGAAATTGGCCTGCGGCCCGCCGATGCCGAGATACTGGGGGAGATGGACGATGAGGTGACGACGACGTCCAACTATCTGGTCACCCCGTTCGTGGCCGCCATACCCTGGCCCTACCGGTTCGTCAGCAACGGCAACGAGGTGGCGGAAATCATCCGGGTTCCCATCCCGGCGCTGCTGGCGGAGGGCTGCCGGAGGCCGGACACCGAGGTTCTCGACGGCCGGACGGTGGCGTCCTGTGCCTACCATTACGGCGGCCAGATAATCTGGGGGGCCACGGCGCGCATCCTCAACAAGTTTCTGGGTATTATTGAGGCGGCAGTGCCGGAGGGATGACCGGCGGGGCGGGACGCGTCAGGCCAGGACGCAGTCGTTGATGATGATGTTCTTGCTGTAGCCGTCGTAGACGCCACGCACGGTGACCGTCTGTCCCTCGCTGAGGCGGCTGAATTCGGGGATTTTTTCCTT
This sequence comes from Dehalococcoidales bacterium, assembly GCA_034420195.1. Lineage (GTDB taxonomy): Bacteria > Chloroflexota > Dehalococcoidia > Dehalococcoidales > RBG-16-60-22 > DAOUEH01. The sequence goes on along the minus strand of DAOULO010000012.1, from coordinate 1,389 downwards.
GGTGAAGGAGCAGCGGACGCTCCAGAGCACCTTCTTCTGGACGGCGGTCAGGATGATATAGCGCACGTCAAGGTGGTCGCGGATAAAGACCTTCTCGACCCGTCCCCGCACTGCCAGGGTCTTGCCCATGAATTTGGCCTGCGCCCCGGTCCGGTCTGCCTGAAAGATAGTGTTCAGCTGGCCGACGCTTACCTCGGCCCCCCCGGCGATTTCCTCCAGGTCTACTTCCGGCTCGGGTTCCGGCTCCGGCTCCGGCGCGGGCTCTAACTCAGCCACCGGCTCGGGGGCAGGCTCTAGCTCGGCGACTGGCTCCGGGGCGGGTTCGAGCTCGGCCACTGGTTCCGGCTCTGGCTCCGCTTCCTTTTTTGTCTTTCGTTTGGGTTTGGCCTTCGGTTTGGCTTTGGCCTTGGCCTTTGGCTTGGCTTTAGCCTTCGCTTTTGGTTTCGGTTCTGGCTCGGGCTCTGGCTCCGGTTCTGGCGCGGGTTCCGGTTCCGGTGCGGGTTCGGGCCGGTATCTGAGTTCCGTCTCCGCCTCCGGTTCGTATTTGATTTCGGGCTCGGGCTCCTCGTCGGGCAACTCCGCGTAGATTATCTCAGGTTCGGCCTTGGTTTCTGGCTCAGGTTCCGGCTCCGGCTCGACTTGCTGCCGGGACAGCTCCCGCTCCATCTGAACCTGCTTGTAGGTCTTGTCTACCCTTTTGTAGGAATCGGAGAGCAGCGGGTAGCCGCACCACTGGCAGGCCCAGTCCAGCGTCCTCAGTGTTTTGCGACCGCAGTTGGGACAGGCTGGCATAAAATCCCTCTAGTCATAGATTACACGCGCCAGCCGCGGCTTGTCAACCGGCCGGCCTCGTAAAAAAAAGACCGTTATGAGGTTGCATATATAACGGTGGCATGATATAATCCCTGACGATAGTTGAATATCTCTCCGAGCTAGCTCCCCTAAAGGCCCCTGCCCAGGGGGACTGGCCAATAGGTATTACGGGAAACGGTAATGCCGCTTGCTACTGGAAAGGAGAGCCTCTATGCTCGTATGCCCGCATATCCCGGCGGCCTTTGGCGCCCCGCGTCTTTCCCTTAGAGATTCATTTCTCATTGCCCGCGCGCCCCCGTAACTTCAGGCGCCACTATTTTTATACCAACGGAAAGGAAGAGACGTATGTTCTTCAAACGGAGTGTCCCCAAGTTAATCAGTATCCTGTTGATTCTCGTCCTGGCGGCCTCGCTGACCTTCGCCTTTACCGGCTGTGCCGGTGAAGCCGAGGCGGCGCCCCTGCCGGCGCAGCAGCGGTTGCGTGTGGCCACCACCACCAGCCTCTACGATACCGGTCTCTGGGGCTACCTGGAGCCCAAGTTCGAAGAGAAATACGATGTTGAGCTGGACGTCATG
>DAOULO010000011.1:0-14102 GCA_034420195.1 Dehalococcoidales bacterium | reverse complement strand
CCCCCCCCGACCCCCTTCTTTTGGTCACCGGACGCCGCTGGCCAGGCCGGTTTTCCTTCGGGCGCCCGAATCCTGTAGAATATAAAGAGACACCCTTTTACCCGACCGCCAAACGAAACTGCCCGACGGGGATAACTATGAAGATTACCATTATCGGGGCCTCTGGCAACGTCGGCTCCAGTACCGCCTTCAGCATCGTGGAGCAGCACCTGGCCGACGAGCTGGTGCTCATCGACGACCCCCGGCCCGACCTGCTGAAGATGCACGCCCTTGACCTCAACACCGCGGCCACGGGCCACGATATGCTGGTGCGGGCGGGGAAAGCCGCCGACATGCGCGCTACGGATATCATCATCATCACGGCGGGCTCGGCCAGGGTGGCCAAGTCCCGCCTGGAGGTGCTCCCCCCCAACGTGACCGTGATGAAGGGCATCTGCGACGATATCAACCGCTACTGCCCCGAGGCGGTGGTCATTACCGTCACCAACCCGGTCTGCCCCCTCAACTACGCCCTTTACCTCTGCTCCGGCCTGGACCGCCGCCGGCTCATCGGCTACGCCTACAACGATACCATCCGCTTTCGCCAGCGCGTGGCCGAGGCCCTGGGCGTCCCGGACAGCCGGGTGGAGGGGGTGGTCATCGGCGAGCACGGCGACAGCCAGGTCTACCTTTTCTCCTCGGTGCGGGTGGACGGCCAGCCCGTCACCTTCAGCGAAGCCGTGAAACGCAAGATACGCCGGCAGGTGCCCACCGGCCAGGCGCTGCTGGGTAAGCTGCTGGCCAAGACGGGCCGTACCGCCGCCTGGACAACGGCCGTGGGGCTGGCCGACGTCTGCCGGGCCATCGTCGGGGACAGCGGCGCGATGATTCCCTGCTCCCTGGTGCTCGACGGGGAGTACGGCCTGTCCAACCTGAGCATGGCCGTGCCGGCCGTCCTGGGCCGGGAGGGCGTGCGCGAAATCATCGAACTGCCGCTGGCCCCGGACGAAGCCAAGCTCCTCAAGAAGTCCGTGGCCATCCTGGAACCAGCCATGCGCTACGTCGAGGACTACCTGGAAACGGCGGGCTACCGCCCCAAGCCCAAATAGCACCGCTACGGCAGGAGGTTTCATTTGGATAGCAGCCAGAGATTCAGCAGACTACTGGAGCCCGGCTACATCGGTAAGGTGCGCACCCGCAACCGCATGATTAAGGCGGCCAACGGGACCTCTTTCGTCGAGCCGACCGGCCACATCGGCGAGCGGGCGCTGGGCTACTACGACGCCCTGGCCAGGGGCGGCGTCGGCCTGCTCATCGTCGAGTCCTGTGGCGTGGAATATCCCCTCGGCGTGCAGCACCCGCCGGTGCAGTTTCACCTCGACGACGATAAATACATCCCCAGCTACGCCAACCTGGTTAAGGTCATCCACAGCTACGGCTGCCCGGCCTTTATCCAGTTGCAGCACGCCGGGCCCTGGAACCCCACCGGGCTGCTGCCCAAGCGCGATACCAAGGCCGCCTCGGCCCTGACGCGGGAGGAGCTGCCGGGGCCAGACTTCGACGTGCCGCGCGGCCTCTCCCACGATGAGGTGCGGGAATATATTGATATCTGGGCCAGGGCGGCGGAGCGAGCGGCCCGGGCCGGCTTCGACGGCGTGGAAGTCAACGGCGGCACCTGCCACCAGATTAATACGTTCCTTTCGCGCATCTTCAACAAGCGCGACGACGAGTATGGCCCGCAGAGCACCGAGAACCGTTCGCGCTTTATCTGCGATATCGTGCGGGAAATCAAGCGACGCGTCGGCGGGAACTTCGCCGTCACCGCCCTGATTAATATCGCCGAATACGGCCACGAGAAGGCCACCACCGTGGCCGAAGGCGTCCAGTTCGCCCGATACTTACAGGAGGCCGGCGCCAACGCCATCCAGTGCCGCGCCCACGGCTACGGCCACCGCGGCGGTCTCATCCAGCCGGATAGAGTCCTCTACCCCGAGCCGCCGGAGTGGCTCCCCAGGGAGCTGGACTGGAGCCGTAACGGGGCGGGGGCCACCGTGCCCCTTATTGAGGCGGTGAAAAAAGAGGTGACCATCCCCGTCTTCGCCGCCTGCCGCCTCGACCCGGTGCTGGGCGAGATGTTCCTGCGCCAGGGCAAGATGGACTTCGTCTCCATGGTGCGCCGCCTGCTGGCCGACCCCGAGCTCCCCAACAAGGTCATCGACGGCCGGCTGGAGGATATCCGCCCCTGTACCGGCTGCCTCTACTGCATGGACGTGCGCAACCGCAACCAGCCGCTGGAATGCCGCGTCAACGCCGCCCTGGGCCGGGAAAAGGAATACGTCATCAAGCCCGCCAAGGTAAAGAAGAAGGTCATGGTTGCCGGTGGCGGCCCGGCCGGGATGGAAGCGGCGCGGGTGGCGGCCCTGCGCGGGCACGAGGTCACCCTCTACGAGAAGGAGTCGCGGCCGGGCGGGCTGCTGCCCCTGGCCGCCACGGTGAAAGACCTGGAGTGCCAGGAACTCCTCAACCTGGTGACCTATTTAAAGACCCAGCTGCTCAAGGAGGGCGTGCCGCTGAACACGGGGCAGGCGGTGGACGCCGCGCTGGTGGAGGAACATCGCCCGGACGTGCTCGTCGTTGCCGCCGGTGGGGCCCACGCCAGGCTCACCATCCCCGGCAGCGACCGCAAGAATGTGCTCCATAGCGCCGCGCTGCACCGGCGGCTCAAGGGCTGGGTGAAGCGGCTGGGGCCGGCGATGATGGCCCGGCTCACCCGGCTCTGGATGCCCGTCGGCAAGAGGGTCATCATCATCGGCGGGGACATCGCCGGCTGCGAGCTGGCCGAGTTCCTCATCAAGCGGGGGCGTACCGTCACCCTCGTGGAGACGGCCGCCGAACTGGGCAAGGGCATGACCAAGGACGATTTTCTGCGCTTCGTGCCCTGGCTGGAAAAGAAGGGCTCCAGCTGGTACGCCGGGGTAAACTACGAGGAGATAACCGCCGCAGGCCTGATTATCACCACCCAGGACGGGGAGAGAAAGACCCTGACGGCGGATACGATAATATCGGCCCTGCCCTTCGTGCCCAACACGGAGGCCATCAAGGGCCTGGAAGGTAAGGCCAAAGAGACCCACGCCATCGGCTCCTGCGCCGCCCCCGGCCTCATCGTCAGCGCCATCGCCGACGGGGCGCGCCTCGGCTTTAAGCTATGATTGCCCCCGCAGCAGGCCGCGCAGCCTCACCCACAGGCTGTTGGCGCTGTCCAGCTGCTTTTCCGGCGCGCCGGTCTCGCCGTAGCGGATGCGGGTATATAATTCGGTAATCTTTTTGAGCGGCCCGCGGCCCTCGGGCACGGCCTTCCCCAGCCGTCCGGCGTATTCGCTGGCCGTCTCCTGAAGGCGGCGCGCCGTCCCGGCGCGGGCGGCCTCCCACTGCAGGCGCCGGTATATCTCCCGGATGTCCAGGCCCCCCTCGGCATCGTCGAAACTATAGGCTGCCGGGGCCGGGCGGCGGCGGCGGAACATCCGGCCGAACCGGCCGAAAAACTGCCGCAGGTCGTCGCGGAGGTTGCTTTCGCCCCAGAGCGACTCGTGGATTTCCTCGATATCCTCCTGCGCCCGTCGGGCGCGCCAGCGCGAGATGGCCCTGGCCAGGACGAAGACGACCAGGGCCACGATGGCGGCAATCAACAGCCACTTGAGTATCTCGATCGCCACCGGCGGTAGCCCGCGCGGCACTACTGCTTCCTGCCCCTCGAAGGGCGACTGGAAGCCTTCGCCCGTCTCGGTGGGCGGTGTCTGGCCACTGGTCAGCCAGCTTATGAAGAGCTGCCACAGTTTGACCAGCTGCTCGAACAGGAAGATAAAGGGAATCATGATGTAGTCGAAAACCTTGCCCAGAAAGCTGCCGATGGCGTTGAACCCGCTTCCCACCGCCGCGAAAAAGTCCGCCGAGAAGATGCTGGCCACCCCGAAGCCCACCGCGATCACCCCGCCGATGACGCCCAGCATCATCAGCAGCCAGCGCCAGACCGATGTCCGCCCGGCCTCTTCCTTGGGCATGGAGCGGCGCATCAGATATAGGTGGCAGAGGGCCACCGATATCAGGCCGAAGAAGAAGAACGCCATCACCTGCAGCCCCACTAAGGCGCCCGGCCTGCCGGCCGTGTCCGCCCCGGCACCGAGGCGCCAGAAGATTATCAGCAGCACCAGCGCCACCATGCCGATTAAGAAAGAGCGGTAGATGTTTTTGAAATAGGCGGTGGTGCCCCCCAGGACGATGCCCCGCCACCACAGGTAGACCAGCACCGGCAGCGCCAGGGCGATGGTATGGGTGCGGGAAAAGGTCTCCCCGAGTTGCTTAGCGACGTGGACGAACCAGCTCCCGCTGAGGAAGGTATAGCCGTCGGCGTACTCGTAGCCCAGCACCAGCAGGATGACCACCACCCCGCCGCCGATGACGGCGCCGCGGACGTAGCGCAGCCGCCAGGGGGCCCGGAGGAAGAGCCGGGTCGTCAGCAGGGAGACCACCAGCACCAGGATGACGGTGCCCAGTCCCAGCACCGGCCGTGCCTCGGCGAAGAACGACCAGCCTCCCACCCAGACCAGCCAGGGATAGACCCAGAAGGTCTCCATGAGGATGACCGAGAGCGGGTAGAAGAACCCGGCCAGCCAGTCGAAACCCTTGAACCGCTGCATCATGCCCATTTTATAATTACTCGCTACACTTCCTTGAGGCCGATTTCCTGAACCGCCTCCCAGGCCGTATCGTCGCTGATGTGATAGACGGGCAGGTTGGCGGGACTTACCTCCGGCGCCTCGCCGCCCACCTTGACCAGCGCCACGCTGCGGCCCAGCCTTTTCAGGTCGGCCAGCAGCGCCACCAGCTCATCGTCGGCCTGCGCCGAGACGACCAGCAGGGTGCTGCCCCAGGGGATGCTGCTCACCTCCCGCCGGATGAAACGGGCCGCCGGCATGGCCTCTACCTGGTGCAGCTGAGCCAGCGCCTTGAGGATACGCTCCAGCTGCTCGGGGTGCTGCCCCGAGGGCACGTGCACCATACCGTCCGAGAAGCGGGTCTGCTGATTGACGTTGAGGCCGACGCGGAAGCCCGCCGCCAGGGCGTACCGCGCGATGGCCGCCGTGGCGATGATGCCCAGCTCCTGCAACTGGGTCACGCTCCCCCAGAGGGGCGGCCGCACCGTGCGTACGTCGTGGAAGATGCTGATATCCACGGTGGTGGTCGGCTCGTAGACACGGGTCTGGAGCTTGCCCAGCCGGGCGGTAGACTTCCAGTGAATCCGCTTCAGGCTGTCACCGGCCTGGTAGTCGCGCACCCCGGCGGTGAGCACCGGGTCCTGGAAGAGGTGGCTGCGCAGGCGGATATCGCCGAAAAGCTGCTTGGAGGGGATGCCCAGCTTTCCCAGCTCTACCAGCCGGGGGTAGACCAGTAGATAGTCCGTCTGGCTTACCGGCATATCCCGGCGGAAGAAGCCGAAGAGGTCGCCGGAGCTGATACGCGTCGGGCCGAAGGCAAAACAGCCGCGCTGCTCGCATTTCATGGGAAATCGCCGCCGCACGCGGTGGTACATGCTCAGGGGGAAGATGTTGGTGAGGGTGACCCGGTCTTCCTCGGAGCTCACCGCCTTGCCCTTGAGGAGGGTCACCTGCTCCGGCAGCTCGTCATCGATGCGTATCCAGGGCAGGGGCAGAGGCTTGCGGTTGGCGATTTCTACCTCGTAGACAATTTCCTCGCCGAAGAAGATCTGGGTACGGCTCAGGTGGCGGCCGTACTCGATGCGGCTCAGGCAGTAGCGGTTCCAGAGGCGGGCCACCCCGCCGGTGAGCAGGAAAAGCAGGGCCACCAGGGCCAGCGTCACCTGTTGCAGGGCCAGGCTGACGATGAGAATAATGGCGGCGATGACCAGCCAGGCGTCGCCCCGCATCGCTTAGTCTTCTCCGGCGACGGCCGCTTCCTCCACGGGCACGGCCACGGAATCGATTATCTCCGCCAGCGTCTCCCCGGCCTTGTAGCCGCGCAGGCGGCTCTCCGATTTGGGGATGATGCGGTGCACCAGGACGGGCGTCACCAGGTACTTGACGTCGTCCGGGGTGACGAAACCGCGACCGCGCATGGCGGCCAGGGCTTGGGCGGCGTTATAGAGGGCCAGCATCGCCCGGGGACTGGCCCCCAGCTCCACGGCCTCGTGGGCGCGGGAGGCGTGAATGAGGCGGATGATGTAGTCCTCCACGTCGGCGGCAACGTGTAACTCGCGACAGGACTTTTGCATCTGGAGCAACTCTTCGGCTTTGACCACAGGCTTCAGCGTCTCCAGCGGGTCTTCCTTACGGAAACGGGACAGGATGAGCCGGTCGTCCTTGGCGCTGGGGTAGCCCAGCTGCACCTTGAGGAGGAAGCGGTCGAGCTGGGCCTCGGGGAGGGGGAAAGTCCCCTCCAGCTCGATGGGGTTCTGGGTGGCCATCACCAGGAAGGGGCGGGGCAGGGGCTTGGTCTCCCCCTCGGCGGTGACCTGCCGCTCCTGCATGGCCTCCAGCAGCGCCGACTGCGTCCTGGGGGTGGCCCGGTTGATTTCGTCGGCCAGCACCACCTGAGCCATCACCGGCCCGGGGCGGAACTCGAAGTCGGCCGTTTTCTGGTTGAAGACATAGGTGCCGGTAATATCGGAGGGCAGCAAATCGGGGGTACACTGGATGCGCCGGAAGCTACAGCCCAGCGAGCGCGCCAGCGACTTGGCCAGGACGGTCTTGCCCAGCCCGGGCACGTCCTCCAGGAGGATGTGTCCCTCGCAGAGCAGGGCGACGATGGCCAGCTCAACGACCTCGCCCTTACCGACGATGACGCTCTCGACGTTAGCCTTAACTTTAGCCGCCGCGGCGGCAATCTTGCGGACTTCAGTATCTTTCATGATGGATATTATTCTCCCGCGTCAATTATAACAGCCTGGGGGATATATCGCTAACCGGCCGTCCCGCCCGCGGGCGGGGGTAGGGGCCTCGGGTCGTACTCATCCTCGATGCTGCCCACCATCTGCTCCAGGATATCCTCCAGGGTAACCAGCCCGGCCACCTCGCCGTCCTGGCTCAGGACGACGGCCTGATGCAGCCGCCGTGACTTGAAGTCGCGCAGCTGCCGGTCTATTTTCCGGTCGGCGGGGATAAAATAGCCCGGCCGGATGAGGCGGCGGAGGGAGGCCAGCTTGCGGCTGCCCGTCCTGCCCAGCAGGTCTTTGGCGTGGATGAAGCCGATAATTTCCCGGCCGTCGTCACGGCGCACCGGAAAGCGCGAGTAACCGGAGTGACGTATCTTTTTGAGGGCCTGGTCAACGGTGTCCGCCGCGCTCAGCGTCGTCATGCGCCGGTGGGGAACCATGATATCGCCGACGGTCTTATCGTTGAGGGTGAACACCCGGGAGAGCATCTGCTTCTCGCCGTCGGTAATGGCGCCCTCCTCCCAGCCGAGGTCGATGAGCGTCCTGACCTCGGCCTCGGTAACCAGCGGCCGCTTGACCCTGGCGATATCGACGCCGACGAGCAGCAGGAGTTTTCGCGCAATATAGGTCAACACGAAGACAACCGGCCGGAAGACCGCCATAATGACCCTGAGGGCCGGGGCGACCAGTATCGAGATGCGGTCGCTGCGGTATTTGGCGTAGACCTTGGGGATAATATCGCCGAAGATGAGGATAATCACCGTCAGCGCCACGGTGACGTAGACAATCCCCACACTCCCCCACAGCGAGATAGCGATGGCCGTGGCCAAGGCCGACATGGCAATATTCACCAGGTTGTTACCCAGCAGAATCGTCCCGATGAGCTTCTCCGGCTTCTCCAGGATAGCCTCGGCGATGCTGGCCTGCTTCGGGTACTGCCCTTCAAGCTGGCGCAGGCGGATGCGGCTGACGGCCATCAGCGCCGTTTCCGAGCCGGCGAAAAAGGCGGAGCAGAACAGGAGCAAAACCAGGAGAATCACCTGTGGTACGATGGTCAAACCTTCCATAATTACCTCCCGCCCGTTTACGGTCTTACGCCACTATTATTTGCCATGGCGGAGTTCCTGTCAAAGCTGCAAAGTACATAAAAATGTAATCGCCCCGCCGTTGCAAACCCCACGGACACTATGGGACAATCAAAAATAGAGAGGTAGCCGATGACAACCGATTTTACCGTCATGGTCGGCGGGGAGGCGGGGCAGGGGGTGCAGTCGGTCGGGGCCATCCTGGCCGGGGCACTGGCCAGGGGCGGGCGCCATGTCTTCGCCGACCAAGACTACGAGAGCCGCGTGCGGGGCGGGCACAACTTCTTCCGCATCCGGGCCTCCGGCCACCGCGTGGCCGCCATCGCGCCGCAACTTGACCTGCTGGTGGCCCTCAACAAGGAGACGGTAGACCTGCACCGCCGGGAGCTTAAGCCCGGCGGCGTCATCATCTACGACGGCGCGCAGACCGGCATCGAGGCCGCCGGTAAGCAGTATTTTGACGTGCCTCTGCTCAAGCTGGCCGAGTCCAGCGCCGGGAATAAGCTCATGGTCAACACGGTGGCCGCCGGGGCCGCCCTGGGGCTGGTGAACTATGATTTTGACATTCTCGCCGCCGTCCTGAAAAAGGAGTTCGCCCGCTACGATGAGAAAATAATAAATGATAACATCATCGCGGCGCGGGCCGGCTACGACCTGGCCCGTCAGGAAAACCAAAGATTCAAACTCCCTAAAATCCCCGTAAGCAAGTCCGCCCGGCCCAGACTCCTTGTCAACGGCAACGAGGCGCTCGCCTTCGGGGCCATGGCCGCTGGCTGTAAGTTTATCTCCGGCTACCCGATGACCCCGGCCAGCTCCATCCTGGAATATATGGCCGACAAAGGGCGGCGCTACGGCGTGGTGGCCATGCACGTGGAGGACGAGATTGCCGCCATGAACATGGCCGTGGGGGCGGGCTACACCGGGGTGCGGGCGATGGTGGCCACCTCGGGGGGCGGCTTCGCCCTGATGGTGGAGGCGCTGGCACTGGCCGGGATGACGGAGACGCCGGTGGTGGCGGTACTGGCGCAGCGCCCCGGCCCGGCCACGGGCCTGCCCACCCGCACCGAGCAGGGCGAGCTCTGGTTTGCCCTCCATGCCGGTCACGGCGAGTTCCCCCGGGCCGTGCTGGCCCCGGCCACCGCCGCCGAGGCCTTCGAGGCCGCCATAAAAGCCTTCAACCTGGCCGAGCGCTACCAGACGCCGGTGATTATCCTCACCGACCACCACCTGGCCAGCTCCTATACCACCGTGGACAGATTTGACCTGAAGAAAGTGAAAATAGACCGCGGCGTCCTCCTCAGCGACGCCGAAGTGAAGAACCTGACCGATTACCAGCGCCACGCCGTGACCCCTTCCGGCATCTCGCCGCGGGTAATGCCCGGCCAGGGGGCCGCCTTGGTGGTCACCGATTCCGACGAGCACGACGCCAGCGGCCACATGATTGAGGACGCCGCCACGCGTAACCAGCAGGTGGAGAAACGCCTGCGCAAAAACCGCGGGCTGCGGCGCGAGATAATGAAGCCAGAATTTCACGGGGCTAAAGGGGCGGCGCTTACCCTCGTCGGCTGGGGGAGCACCGGCCCGGCGGTGCGCGAGGCCGCCGCGCTAATGATAGAAAGCGGCACGGCGACCAACACCCTTCATCTCGGCCAGGTCTGGCCCTTCCCGACCGACGCCGTCGTCGCGGCGATGAATTTGAGCCAGAAAACCGTCGTCGTCGAGGGGAACGCCACCGGCCAGCTGGCCGGCTTAATCCGGCGCGAGACAGGGCATGAGGTTGACGCCGTCATCCACAAATACGACGGCCGTCCCTTCTCCCCGGACGAGATTGTGGCGCGCCTGCGCAAGGAGATGGCCAGATGATAACCGCCAAGGATTACGAGTCGCCCGTCCCCAACGCCTGGTGCCCCGGCTGCGGCAACTTCGGCATCCTCCAGGCCGTCAAGAAGGCGCTGGTGGCCCTCCAGCTCAGGCCGCAGCAGGTATTATTCGTCTCCGGCATCGGGCAGGCGCCCAAGCTGCCCCACTACACGCGGGGCAATGTCTTCAACGGGCTGCACGGCCGCAGCCTGCCCGCCGCCACCGGGGCCAGGGTCGCCAACCATGCCCTCACCGTCATCGGCATTGACGGCGACGGCGGGGCCTACGGTGAGGGGGTGGGGCATCTGCTGGCGGCGATGCGCCGCAACATCAACATCACCTATCTCGTCCACAATAACCAGGTCTACGGCCTCACCAAGGGGCAGGCCTCGCCCACCAGCGACCCCGGCTTTGTCACCAAGACGACCCCCCTCGGCGCCGGGCCGGCTCTCAACCCCATGATGCTGGCGCTGGCCTCGGAGGTCAGCTTCCTGGCGCGGGGCTTCTCCGGGGACATCGAGCACCTGGCCGGGCTCATCCGGGCGGGCATTACCCACCGGGGCTTCGCCCTCGTCGATATCCTCCAGCCGTGCGTCTCCTTCAATCACCGCAACACCTTCGCCTGGTACCGGGAGCGCGTCTACAAGGTGGAGGAGGTAGGCCACGACCCGGCCGACAAGACCGCCGCCATCGCCCGGGCGCAGGAATGGGGGGACAGGATACCCATCGGGGTGATTTACCGCCAGGAACGCCCCACCTACGAGGACGGCCTGCCCCAGCTCAAGGCCGGGCCGCTGGTCAAGCAGCCCCGCGACCCGACGCGGCTTGAGGCTTTATTGGACGAGTTCTAGATTTCCGCCACCCTGCCACCCCGTCGGTGTTATCTATTCCCACCCTAGCCCCGCTTACGCTGAAGCTTCAGCGGGCGGGCTGCCCTCGGGGCTTCCGCGGCTTAGCCCGTAGTTTACCCCAGCGAGTAGTGGCAGGATGCCACAGGGTGGGCCGGGTGGGATAAAAAATACACCGGAGGGGATGGGGGTGTTTAAGAGGGGTAAAACCCCTCTTTCTAATTAAGTTCCCCCTCTCCTGCGGAACGCCTCGCCAGGAGAGGGGGATAAAGGGGGTGAGGTATAGAACCCTCTTAATATCTCACATAAGTCGGCACGATATTCTTATATTTCTTCACCAGCTTGTCCCACCCCGCTGGCAGCGCCACCTTTTTGGTGACGGGCGGCGGCCCGCCCTGCATAAACCCCATCCACGAGCCGAACCCACCGAAGACGTAGACCTGCACCGGGTCGGGGTTGCGCGGCGAGGGCGGGAAGATTTCCGGCGTGACACCGGGGCCCATGAAGTTCCCCCGGTCGAAGGGGCCTTCCTCGGGCAGGCCCAGCCGCTTATAGTAGTCGTCGGGGACGATGGTATTTTTCACGATGTATTCCTTGATGGCCTTCTTGTCCCAGCCGCTTTTAGCGAAGGTAGCGGCGTGGGCGGGGGTGAGCAGCAGGGCGAAGAGCCCGTGGCGCGCCGGGGTAATGCTGCCGACGACGGTGGCCAGGATGCCCTTGGCATCGGTGCCGAAGGGTATCATCTGCTGGAAGGACTGGGGGAAGGTCAGGGTGATGGCGCTGTCTGCCTTCTTCAGGCCGCGCTCCACGTGGAGGGGCTCCCAGGGGCTGTTGGCCTCGTCCTCGGCGGTGAACCAGGCGTACTTGCCGGGGTTGCCCAGCACGCCCATGTCTTCGACCTGGCGGCGGATGCCCCGCACGTTCTTGGTGATGAGGCCCAGGGCCCGCCCGATACTGGCGTTGGCGATATTGCCGGGGCTGGTAGCCCCGTAGCTGGCGTTGATATTGAGGTCTCTGGCGATAGGGCCGTTGACCAGCCAGAACGGCGCGAACGAGCCGGTGGAGGCGGCCATCATACCGACGGCGGGGTTATCGGCCAGGGCCTTGACCCCGGCGATGAGCACCGGCAGGGCGGTGGGCAGGCAACCGGCCATGACGGCGTTGACGGCGATTCGCTCAACGGTGGCCTTGCCCAGGCGCGGCTCCAGCTTTTCGACGAGGTGGTCGGGCGGCAAATCCGTACCGGTGAGCATCTCGGCCACGGCCGCCTCGGTGGGCGGTATCACCGGCAGGCCGTCCGTCCAGCCGCGCTGGTAGAAAAAGCGGTTGACCTCGCTGAGGCTCCCCCGGAAGACGAGGTGCGGCGGGTTCTCCGGCTCGCGCGGCTGGGGCGATTTCTCCTCGTCGATGAGGGGCTTCGTCAGCGCGGCGAACATCGCGTCGGCGACGGCCTTGATGGCCGCCTCGATGACATCCCGCTCGGTGCACTCGGAGACGATGGTCTCCGGCACCACCCGGACGACAGGCATGCCCCGGCTGGAGGCCGCCGACATGGCGTCGTTGAGGAAGTGCTCGAAGGCGAGGGTGACCGCCGGGATGCCGTGCTCCTCGATGAAAATAGCGTCGTACACAAGGTACTTGGTGCAGGCCCCTCAGTCGCCGACGGCGGCGATGACCGCGTCCAGCCCCTTGAGCCAGTCCTCAAACTCCGTCTTTCTCCCCGGCTCCAGCGCCGAGACCGAGAACGACTCCGCCCAGAAGCGGCTCGTCCTGGCGGCGGGATAGCGCTCCTTGACGAGTTGCTCGGCCACGTCGAGGATGAGGGGGGCGGCGCGCTTGTTATTGACGAGCAGGCCGATGCGCTTGCCATCAAGGTCTTCAAGGCGGGGCGCCAGGCCGTGCAGCGGCTTGGGGTCGGCCTCCGCCCAGGGGCTGAGCACCTCGTAAGAGGCGGCGTTATTTGCACTCATAGTATTTCCTCCTTGGCTGGCTAGTATTTGGCGTAGGTGGGCACCACGTTCTTATATTTGGCGACGAGCTTGTCCCAGTTTTTAGGTAGGTCAATCTTCTGGATTTCTTTCTTACCCGGGGTAGCCCCGCCGCCGACCAGCTGGGCGATAAAGGCCCCCGGCCCGCCGCCGACGATGACCTTGATGAAGCGGGGGTCGCTTATCACCGGCACCTCGCCCTCCTTCGGCAGCGAGTCGACGTTGACGCGCGCGAAGGCGAGGCCGCCGCTCGCCTGCGCCCGTAAGCTGGCCGCCGGCATCATCTTGTTCGCGACGATGTACTGCTTGACCTTCTCCTTGGTATAGCCTTCGCGAGCCAGGTTCCTGGCGTGCGCCGGCGTGAAGACGATATTATAGCGTATGCCGCGGGGCATGCTATCGACCACGGAGCCGAGGATGCTCCCGGCGTCCGAGCCGTAAGGCCAGTGCTGCAGGTAGGTCTGCGGGAAGGAGAGCCGGATGGTGCTGTCCTCTTTCTTGAAGCCCATCTCCACGTGGAGCGGCTCCCAGGGGCTTTCTTCCTCGTTCTCGGCGATGACCATGGTGTACTTCATGGGGTTGCCCATGACGCCCATGTCCTCGATGCCCTTGCGTACCCCGCCGATGTTCTTGACGATGAGGCCCATCGCCCGCCCGATAGCGGCGTTGGCGATATTGCCCGGCGAGAAGGCCCCGGAGCCGCTATTCAAGTTAATCTGGTTACGGATGGGGCCGTTGATTATCCAGAACGGCGCCCAGGAGCCGGTGCTGAAGCCGAAGGTGGTGTAGCCCAGGAAACCCGGCTCGGACTCCAGCAGGTTGATGGTGCCGGCGATGAGCACCGGCAGGTAGGTGGGCAGGCAGCCGGCCATGACGGCGTTGACGGCAATCTTTTCGATAGTGGCCTTGCCGTCGCGGGACTGGAGCTTGCCGAGCAGGTGGTCGGGGGGCAGGTCGGTGCCGGTGAGCATCTCGGCCACGGCGGCTTCGGTGGGAGGAACGACGGGCAGGCCGTCCGCCCAGCCGCGCTGGTAAAAGAAGCGATTGACCTCCTCAAGATTCCCCTTGAAGATAATCCGGGCCGGTTTCTCCGGCTCGCGCGGCTTGGGGGACTTTTCCGCGGCGGTGAGGGGCTTGGTCAGGGCGGCGATAATATCTTCCAGCACGCCGTCCACCCCGGCCTCAATATCCGCCATGATGCTGGACTCGCAGGGGACGGTGGTGGGAATAACCCTCAGGTTGGGGATGCCCTTGGCCCGCGAGGCCGACTCGGCGTCGTTGGCGAAGCCGGTATTGACCAGCGAGACGGTGGGCTTGCCCCTGTCTTCAATATCTACGGCGTCGTACACAAGGTACTTGGTGCACGACCCTCAGTCGCCGTAGGAAGAGATGACGG
>DAOULO010000010.1:0-7377 GCA_034420195.1 Dehalococcoidales bacterium | reverse complement strand
TGTTTGGTTTCGTCAAAGACACTCGCGTCCATGATATTCGTACCCAGTTCCAGCTGCCGCCCTACCTCCTTGGCGATGGCAACTTGGTCGCCGGTAAGCATTTTAATCTCCAGCCCCATACTGCGGGCCTTATCGACCGTATCCTTTGAGTCCTCACGTAACGGATCGAAGAGCGGAATCACGCCGGCAAACTGCCAGTTACCTTTGGCATCGGTACGTGCCACACCCAGGGAACGGAAGCCCCGGGAAGCGAAGCCATTGACCGCTTTATTCACCTTTGATGCTATCTTGGTGGCGTTGGGGTCCAGCGCCAGAATTACCTGGGGCGCCCCCTTACTGACCTTAAACACACGGCCGTCACTCCCCTTAACGGTAGCCTCGCTGCGCTTGCTAACGGGGTCGAAGGGCTGAAAGTGGCTAATCTGATAAGATTCTAAAAATGCCCTGTCCCTGATACCACTGAGCACCGCCAGGTCGATGGGGTCCTGGTCTTCGGCCCGCGAAGCCAGCGCCCCGAAGAGAATAACGTCTTCCGGCTCAAGGCCCTTCAGGGTAAAAACTTCTCCCGGCGTCAGCTCGCTCTTGGTGAGGGTGCCGGTCTTGTCCGAGCATAAGATATCGATGCCGGCTATTTCTTCAACGGCGGTGAGCTTGGTGACGATGGCCTGTTTCGCCGCCAGTATTTTGGCACCCAGGGCCATAGTTACCGAGAGTACCGCCGGCATGGCTACCGGTACGGCGGCTATCGTCAGCACCAGAACGAATTGCAGCATCTCCAGCAGGGGGTCGTGCCGGAAGAAGGTTACGATGATAATCAGAACCGCCAGAGCGGCGGCGACGAAGAGGAGGTAATCGGCAATCTTGATGACGGCGCGCTGCAGGTGGCTGCGCGTTTCGGCGGACGCGACGAGCTCAGCGGTCTTGCCGTAGTAGGTGTTTTTCCCCGTAGCGTACACCAGGGCTTCAATCTCGCCCTGCTTGAGGACGGAGCCCGAAAAGACGGCATCCCCGGACTTATGTTCGACGGGCAGGGACTCGCCGGTCAGGGCCGACTGGTCTACCTGCACCGGGTCTCCTTCGAGGAGTCTGGCATCGGCTGGTATAATCTCGCCGATGCGCAGGCGTATGATATCGCCGGATACCAGTTCCCGGGCGGGGATGCTCGCCCATTCCCCGTTACGTTTAACCCTCGCCTTGAGGGCCAGCTCTTTCTTGAGAGCGGCAATGGCGCTATCTGCCTGGTACTCCTCCCGAAAGCCTACCACGGCGTTCACGAGGAGAAGCGCCAAAATGACGCCGACATCAGGCCAGTGGCGCAGTATGCCGGAGAGGACGGCGGCAATCATTATCATGACGGGTATGGGGCCCCAGAAATAAGATAAGAATTTCAGGAGAGGATTCTGCTTCTTTTCTTCAATCTCGTTGTAACCGTACTTTTCCAGACGGCGCTGTACCTCTTCTCCGGTCAAGCCGTCAATTGAGGTATCGAGATGCTCCATCAGTTCAGCGATGGGGAGGTCTTTAAGGGCCGTTCCCGCTGACTTGGCAACATTGGTTCCGGATTGGCTGTTTTGGCTATTCATAGACTCACTATCATGATAATACTAATTTTTGATGGATAATAGGAGTAAGTTCACTTAATTGG
Source organism: Dehalococcoidales bacterium (assembly GCA_034420195.1). GTDB lineage: Bacteria > Chloroflexota > Dehalococcoidia > Dehalococcoidales > RBG-16-60-22 > DAOUEH01. The sequence continues at coordinate 5,732 of DAOULO010000010.1, read as the reverse complement.
CGACGGAACCATCCTTAATTGCACGTGAGGGAGAAGCGTAACGCCGGGCATGAATTGATTTACCGGCGGACATTAAATATAATAGGCGTATTATGGGAAATAACATCGATTCTTTAATTGCCGATTTTACCTGCGACGACGTGACCCGATGCCAAGTAGCGCGACGTAAGCTGGTGAGCATTGGAAGCGCCGCCGTCGGGCCGCTGGTCAGAGAACTAGCCAGTCCCACGCACTGGGTACGCTGGGAGGCGGCCAAGGCCCTGGGGCAGATTGGCGATAAGACCGCGGCCGAGGCACTGGTAAAGGCCTTGGAGGATAAAGAGTTCGACGTGCGCTGGCTGGCGGCCGAAGGTCTGCTAAATATAGGTCGAGACTCACTGAAACCCTTATTGACGGCGCTGGCTGACCGCGGCGATAAATCGATATGGCTGCGCCGGGGGGCGCACCACGTCCTTCATGATATGCGGCGAGGCAAACTAGACGCCATCCTGCGGCCGGTAATGGTGGCTTTGGAAGACATCACGCCTTCGGCGGAGGTGCTGTCGGCGGCCAGCCAGGCCCTGAACGCTCTTCGCTAGCCAACGGAAAATATAGCCCCGAACTCGCTCCAGTGCTGCACCAGGTAGAAGATTGACCAGGCCAGGATGGCGGCGAAGCTTATCCAGAGCAACAGCGTCAGCCCGCCGTGGCCTTCCTTGATGGTATTGGCGAAATCGCTGGCGTGCGCCTCCGTATCGTGGACGGTGTAGCCGTGGCCGCTGCGCAGTATCAGCCACATTACAATGACAAAGCTGACGGCGGTAGCGGTGACGATATAAAACATGGTCATGGCCGTTTCCTCCGTGGCTTTTTCTTGGGGCTGGGCTGGTCCGATTTATCGCTATCCAGCATGCGGTACTTGGCATCCTCCACGTTGTGAAACTGCCCGGATTTTATCCCCCAGATAAGAAAACCCAGGAAGACCGCCAGTATCAGCAGCGTCATTACCGTTTGGGCTATCGTTGCCTCGTTCATATCATCAATCCTTTAAATGTATGGCGAACTCGTCGGTATAGAGTGGCGCCCACTTGTTATTATAGTCCTCGGCGGTGGAGAAACCCTGGATATAGAATATCAGCCGGTAGATTTCGTCATCGCTCAGGGCGTATTTCCAGGGGGGCATGTTGGTTGTCTCCACGCCTTCCTGCACCTTCCAGACATAGCGGCCGTAGTTGGGGAAATCGCTGCCGCTTTCCGTAAAGTTGGCCGGCTCGGGGTTGATGTAGCCTCCGGGCGTGAGTATCGAGGCCGGGCCGTCGGCCTGTCCGTCGAGGCCGTGGCACTGGGCGCAGTAAAGCTCGTAGAGCTGCTGGCCCATGGCGAACTGCTCCTGCGTGCCGGCTATCGGCGGGGTGATGCCTGTCGCCGCGTTGAAGTTATCGCCCTCTTCATCGGAGACATCGCCGCTGACGGTGCGCAGGGCGCCGCCCGCGAAGCTCATCTCGTAGGTATTGATTTTCCAGATGGTCGCCTCGTCCAGCGACAGCCCCCAGGGCGGCATGGCCGTGCCGGGCACCCCGGCGCTGACGCGCCAGAAGTGGAAGGGGGCATCCGGGTCGGGGTAGTTAATCAGCCGCTCGTGCAGGTTGGCCGGGCGGGTCACCACCTGCCGGGCGTAGGGCCCCTGGCCGTTGGCCGAGCAGCCGTGGCAGGAGAGGCACTTCTGGGTGTAGAGCATCTTGCCCTCTTCAAAGAGGCTGGCCCACTCGGCGGCGAGGGCGTCGCTGCCGCTAAACTCCTGGTTGGCCGCATCGTAGTTCTGCGTGACCTGCATCATCAGCGGCATATTGGGGTTCATCTTGTCCTGGTACTCGGCGGGGATGGGCGGCTGGAAGGCGTTGGGGTTCAGGTCTTCCGAGCCCAGGTTCTGCACGTAGGCCGCCAGAGCGTCCAGCTGCGCTTCGGAAAGGAAGCCGAAGGGCGGCATGATGGAGCTGGGGGAGACGCTGCGCGGGTCGGTGTGGTGCTGCACGTGCCACAGGGTAGGCCGCTTGCCGCCGATTTGCCCCAGGCTGGGGCCGGTGCGCTCCGTCCCCAGGAAGTTGGGCACGGAATAATAAAAGTCGCCGTTTTCGGAGGTCACCCCCATCGCCCAGTCCTGCGGACGGACGAACTGGTTGTGACAGTAGAAGCAGCCGTTGGCCTTGTAGAGCGACTGCCCCTCTTCCTCCTGGGGTGTAAGCTCGTGGGCGCGTACGCTCGGCTCGTCGATAGTAAACATGTAGGGCATGGCCACCACCATAAAGGTCATGATGATAAAGACGACCATGCCGCCGATGGTGATAATCGGCACGTTGATGCGCTCCTGGCTGCGGCGCATGAACTCGGAATGAGGCCGCTCCGTTTTGCTCTCCACCGGCTCGTGCTCTGTCTCCTCGTGGGGGTGCCGCGCCCGGACAAAGGTCATAATCAGGTTATAGGCGAAGATAAACGCCGCCAGGACAACGACGCCGCCCGCCATCGCCCGGAAGATAAAGTGGACTTTCAGTGTCACCAGCGTCTCGATGACGTTGATGTGCTGCCACCAGTTGGAGTTGGCCACCAGCCCGACAATCGTCATCGCCAGGAAGAACAGGATAAAGCCGATGAAGGCCGTCCAGAAACTGAGCCGCATCAGCGAGCGGCTATACACCTTGAGCCGCAGGATGCGCGGTACCAGGTAGTAGGCTATCCCCACCGCCAGAAAGCCGAAGCCGCCCAGCAGCGCCAGGTGGGCGTGCCCCACCGGCCACTGGGAGAAGTGGGTGAAGGCGTTGGTGACGCGCAGGGCTTGGAAGCTGCCCTGGAACGAGGCCAGCACGTACATGAAGAGACCGGCTATCATGAACTGCAGCGGCGCGTTGCCGATGAGCTTGTGCCAGGAGCCGCGCATGGTCAGGATGATGTTGGTGGCAAAGGTGATTACCGGCACCACCATGAGGACGCTCATAATAACGGCGATGGTCTTGAGCCATTCGGGGATGGGCGCCTGGAGCAGGTGGTGGGCGCCGACGCCGGTATAGAAAAAGGCGATGGTGAAAAAGGCAATCAGTGAGAGCAGGTGGCTGTAAAGGGGACGGTTAATCAGCTTGGGGACAAAGTAGTACCAGATGGGTATCCCTAGCGTGGTGAACCACAGCCCCAACACGTTGTGGCCGTAGTACCAGTTGAAGATGGCGTCCTGCACGCCGTTGAGGGCCCCGACCGGCGGCTGCCACATGACGTTGCCGATGAAATAGACAATGGGGAACCAGAGCATGGTGCCCATGTAGTACCAGAGGGACACGTATAACTTCTTCTCGCGCCTTTTATGCACGGTGCCGAAGACGATGTAGCCCATCAGGAGCAGGCCCACCATGACGACGACGTCAATGGCCCAGGGGAGCTCGGCGTACTCACGGCCCTGGCTGCCGCCGAGCAGTATCCAGATGATGCCGGCTAAAATCGCCCCGTTCCAGAGGACGGCGGCCAGCATGGCCAGCCGGGGACGGTGCAGGGGCGCGGCGCAGAGGCGGGGGGTAATCCAGAACATGGCGCCGAGGAGACCGGACGATATGAAACCGAAGAGCACCCCGTTGGTGTGCGCCGGGCGGACGACGCCGAAGGTGAACCAGGAGGTATCGCCGATGAAATCGGGGAAGAAAAACTTGATGGCCAGGATAAAGCCGAAGGTGGCGAAGAAGGGAAACCAGAGGAGGGAGAAAAGGAACCAGAGCTTGGCCGCCCGGTCGCCGGCGCTATGGTCGATTTTCACACCGGCAAACTGCTGAGTATCGGCCGGGGCAGGGAGACTACCGGACTGCCCGTCTGCCATCGGTGCCTCCTAATTATTTTCTCAATCCTAGACCTATCTTTCAGTAATGTCAAGCTACATACTAATGTTAACTATCGACTATTCAAAAGCTTCACATTTCTTTGCCAGACTTATTGATATATAATAGCGGTGCCATCAAAAAACCGATACCCTCACGTTAACAGAGGAAAACATCAAATGAGCATATTTCAAGGGTCTCCCCTTGATGTATACGTTCACTGGTTGATACTGGCATTGGGTATTGGTATCCTTGTATCGGGTATTGCCGTTATCACTACCTGCCGGAGCATTGCCGGTTTTTTCCATCTCCTCAACGATAGAAATTCCCCCGGGTCGAAAGCCTATAGGGTTTACTTCAGGTTTCACTCTTATTACTGGGTCGCTTTCGGGATGTTCCTGGTATTCCATCTTATGGTTACCGTAGTGCATGTCGGTCTACCATCGGCCGGCAAACCTTATTTACTCGCCCACCAGCTGGTTTTTTACACGGCGATTATCAATTTCCTGCTCGTCCTGGTGTTGTTCACCTCTTGCAAGAGCTTTCTCAGTCTTGTTAGTATTTTCAGTTCCAAGAATCCTTTATCTACCGGCGGTTTCAGGAGGTTTTACCGATTTCACTCAATTTTATGGTGGATGCTGGCTATTTCTTTCGTCTTGCATATTACCGCCGGAATTATTCACGCCATCAATACCTGAGGGAAAGGGGGAAAACGGAAGCGGTTCATCCCAGGGTGGTTCCCAGCTATTATCTGCCGGCCGTCGGCTGCATCTTCCTGGTTCTGGTGCTGGACCAAATTGTCGACCGGCTCGGTTACGGCCCGTACTTCCCGTGGGATGTCCCCGCCCTGTACAGCGGTGCCGCCGAGATATTGACCGGGTCAACGCCCACGCCGCTGGGCCCCATCAGTTATATCCTGGTGGGTGTGGTTAGCGCGCTGAGTTTAATTCTTACGGGGATTTGGTGGAAATATGCCGACCAGACCTAGGGTAACGTCTGGCGGAAGGCTGGTGGTGGTCATGGTGGAGATAGGGGGATTCGAACCCCCGACCTCCGCGATGCGAACGCGGCGCTCTCCCAATTGAGCTATATCCCCACGCCAGTATTATAGCATATCCCGCCTAGCGCTCGATGCGCTCGATGCGGTAGCGCAGCTTGCCCGCCGGGGCGGTTATCTCCACGGTCTCGCCGCCGCGCCGCCCGAGGAGTGCCTTGCCCAGGGGCGAGGCGATGGAAATTTTCCCCTTGGCCGGGTCTACCTCGCGCGGGTCAACGATGGTGTAGCAGCACTCCTCGCCGCCGGCCAGGTCGCAGAGGACGATGCGGTCGCCGACGCCGGTCTTGGCGGCGGGCTGTTTTTTCTCCTCGAGGATGTTGGCCCCCTTGAGCGCCTCCTCCAGCTCCTTGATGCGCCCCTCCACGTGGCCGCGCTCCTCGCGGGCAGCCTGGAGGGGGGCGTTCTCGCGGAAGTCCTTATCGGCGGCGGCGCGCTGGATTTCGGCCACCAGCTGGCGCGAGCGCTGCTTGAGAGCGGCCAGCTCGGCGGTGAGCTCGTCGTAGCGCTGCTGCGTCAGCGCGGCGGCCTCCGGACGGGCGCGGCCTCCGGCCACCGGGGCGGCCTTGGACTTTTTCGTTTTCAGATGGGTGCCCAGGTTGGTGCGGCTCCAGCCCGCCTTCTTGGCGTGGGCGAGGAAGGCGCGCACCATCTCCAGCTTGCGGGCGTAGTCCGTATCCGAGAGCGATTGCTGCTCGGCGTAGCTGGCGACGTGGGGCGGCGCCAGGCGCGTGAAGGGCTGCTCCCAGCCGTACCAGCGGGCGAACTTGAAGACCTCCGGCTGGCTGGCCTCTCTTTTCGTGGCGGAGAGCGTGGCCAGGTACGCGGTGGCGGCCTCGCCCAGGCTG
>DAOULO010000009.1:0-3073 GCA_034420195.1 Dehalococcoidales bacterium | reverse complement strand
ATTAAGCAACTGCTAGAAGCGGGAGCCCATTTTGGGCACCAGACCGGGCGCTGGCACCCCCGCATGAAGAGCTTCATCTTCACCAAGCGCAACGGCATCCACATTATCGACCTTGAGAAGACCGCCGTCATGCTGGATGAAGCCTGCGCCTTCATCCGGGACCTCGTCTCGCAGGGAGAGACGATTCTCTTCGTCGGCACCAAGAAGCAGGCACAGGAATCCGTTGAGGAAGAAGCCAAACGCTGTGGCATGTACTACGTCAACCAGCGCTGGCTGGGCGGTATGCTCACCAACTTCGTCACCATCCAGGCGCGCGTCGACCAGCTGGTACGGCTGGAAGACCAGCAGGCCCGCGGCGAGCTGGGCCGGCTCACCAAGAAGGAAGTCCTCAAGCTGGGCGAGAAAATCGAGCGCCTCAACAAACAGATGGGCGGTTTCAAGGAGATGACGGAACTGCCCGGGGCCCTTTTCATCATTGACCCCACCAAGGAAAAAATCGCCCTGGCCGAGGCCCAGCGCATGGGCGTACCGGTGGTCGCCATCGTGGATACCAACTGCAACCCCGACGAGATAGACTACCCCGTTCCCGCCAACGACGATGCCATCCGTGCCATCAAGCTCATCTGCACCAAGATTGCCGACGCCGTCCTCGAAGGTAAGGACAGCCTGGCCTCGGTAGAGGCCGCCGAAGCCGCCGAGGAAAAGGCGGAGGGCGAGGGAGAGGCGCTGGAGGTAACCGAACCGCTGATATTCACCCCGGACGAGGAATAAGGAGGCCCGCTTGGATATCACCACCGACATGATTAAAGAGCTGAGAAACCAGTCCGGCGCCGGTATCATGGACTGCCGCAGCACCCTGGTGAGCTGCGGGGGCGATATGGACAAGGCGCTGGAAATCCTCAAAGAGAAAGGGCTCATCAAGGCGCAGAAGAAGGCCGGCCGCGCCACCGGCCAGGGGCTGGTGGACGCCTACGTCCATACCGCCGGGCGCATCGGCGCGCTGATAGAGATAAACTGCGAGACGGACTTCGTGGCCCGCACCGACGAGTTCAAGAACCTGGCCCACTGCCTGGCCATGCAGGTGGCGGCCATGAACCCCAAGTACGTCGCCGAGGAAGATATCCCCGCCGGGGAAGATGTTGACCCCAAGGAGGTCTGCCTCCTCGCCCAGCCCTACATCATTGACCCCGACCGCACCGTCAAAGATATTATCATGGAAATCATCGCCAAGGTCGGCGAGAACATCAAGGTCAGTCGCTTCAGCCGCTACGAACTGGGCGGCTAGAGAGGGGAAGATGGCCGGAGCCAAGTACAAGCGGGTACTGCTCAAGCTCAGCGGCGAGGCCCTGCGCGGCGGGCACAGCTACGGCATCGATAAGCCCACCCTGACCGGCATCGCTCAGCAGATTAAGCAGGTGGTGGCCATGGAGGTGGGCGTCGGCATCGTCGTCGGCGGGGGCAATATCTGGCGCGGCGCCCAGGCGGAGGCCGCCGGCATGGACCGCGTCACCGCCGATTACGCCGGCATGCTGGCCACTGTCATCAACGCCCTGGCCCTCCAGGACGTGCTGGAGCGGGAGAAGGTGGACACCCGCACCCTCTCGGCGCTGGATATCCGGCAGGTAGCCGAGCCCTTCATCCGCCGCCGTGCCATCCGCCACCTGGAAAAGGGCCGGGTGGTCATCTTCGCCGGGGGCACCGGAAACCCTTACATGACCGCTGATACAGCGGCGGCCCTGCGCGCCATCGAAATTGGCGCCGAGGTGCTGCTGATGGCCAAGCACAACGTCGACGGCATCTACTCCGCCGACCCCTCAAAAGACCCCAAGGCCAAGAAATTCGACCGCATCACCCACCTCGAAGCGCTCAACAAGCGCCTGGAGGTCATGGATATCACCGCCCTGTCCCTCTGCCTCGATAACAAGCTGCCCATCATCGTCTTCGACCTAGCGGCCCCCGACGGCATGCGCCGGGTCGTCAGCGGCAAGCCCATCGGTACCCTGGTATCAAGCGAGGGGGAATAATGGTAAACGAAGCCATCCAGACCACGGAAAGCAAGATGCAGGCTTCCCTCAAGGTCTTCCGCGCCGACCTGGCCACCATCCGCACCGGGCACGCCACGCCGGGCCTCATCGAGCACGTCAAGGTGGACTACGCCGGCGTCCCCCTGCCCCTGAACCAGCTGGCCGGTATCGCCGCGCCGGAGGCCGGGCTGCTCGTCGTCCAGCCGTGGGACAAGGCCAGCATCCCCGCCATCGAGAAGGCCATCCTCAAGAGCGAACTGGGCCTCAACCCCACCAACGACGGCAACATCATCCGCATCGCCATCCCGCCCCTCAGCGAGGAAAGACGCCAGGAGCTGATTAAGGTGGTGCACCGCCGCATGGAGGAGAGACGCATTGCCGTGCGCTCGCTGCGCCACGAAGCCATGAACGAGTTTAAAAAGCTGGAAAAAGACAAGGAAATCTCGCAGGACGAGCACAAGCGCGCCCTCGACCAGCTGCAGAAGGTAACCGACGTCTTCATGGCGGAAATCGAGGAGCTCGGTCAGGCCAAGGAGCAGGAGCTCCTGGAGGTCTAGCCCCGGCTTAAGCCAAGGGAGAGAAGATGAGCATCACGGACAGACCCGCCGCAGCGGAGAACCGGAGAGAAATAAAGGTGGTCATCTCCTGTCGGCGCTGCCAGAAAAAAATGCCTTACGTCGTTCTGGCGGGTAAAACCGGGGCCTACCTGGAGGCGCACTGCCCGTCATGCGGCGAAAGCTACCGCTACATCGACGGGGACGCGGGCAAGCACAGCTACCTCATCACCGAGGACAATCCTAATGCTACCATCACCAAGTGTATCCTGTGTGGAGGTTACCGGGAGACCCACTGGGGTGATACCGTTTACGCAGACCGCTCGCTGCAGAACGAAAGGTGTCCCAGGTCTCTTTCCTAATAAAGTGGCTGCACCATCCAAGCAAAAACCTCCCCGCCTCCCCGTCCATATCGCCTTTATCATGGACGGCAACGGCCGCTGGGCGGAGCAGCGCCATCTGCTCCGGCTGGAGGGGCACCGGGCGGGCATGGAG
>DAOULO010000008.1:0-2205 GCA_034420195.1 Dehalococcoidales bacterium | reverse complement strand
TTTTGTGGTGTATTATACCACTAAAAAGCAACTGTCCACATCAAAGGACAGGGATTGGAGGTGCCGGATGTTAAATTCCTATCTCCAGAGAACTCTCTACAGCCAGCCCGTTCAGCCCATCCTGATTGAGGTCAACCTCAGTCAGTTATCAGCCACCCTGGGAAAGATTACGGGCCTCAAACTTCCCCTACTCGAAGACGTTAACAAGACCTTTGGCTTGGCCGCCATCGCACCCGTGACCCCCGAAATCATAAAGTGGGTGAATGCTCTGCCCGGAGTAATCATGGTACACGCCAACCTTCAGGCGAAAGCCCTCCAGCAACCAGTCGGCCCGGCAGACTGGTGGCCAACCTCCCAGAGCCGTAAGGTGCTGGAGGCGGAGGCGGCTTTCAAAGAGGGCTACACCGCCGAGGCCCTGAAGGTCGGGGTCGCCGACACCGGCGCCGATGTCATCCATGAGCAGCTCCAGGGCTCGGAGAGCTATTCGACCATCTCCTGGCCGTTCCGGGAGGTGCTAGACGAAAATGGCCACGGCAGCCACTGTGCCACGACGATAGGAGGCAAGCCTGTCAACACACCGGTTCAGATAGAGGTGGAGGGCGTTTCCCGTGCCCGTATCGTGGCCGTAAAGTGCCTCGGCCGCGGAGTCGGTACCGGGTTCAACAGCGAAATCGCCAACGCCATGACCACCTGCTACGAGAAGGGATGCCAGATAATCTCGATGAGCCTCGGCTCTGAGTCCCCCCAGGGAAGCATCGAGGAAGACCCGCTCTGCCGTATGGTGTCCACGCTCACCCGCAAGGGTGTCATTATCGTGGTCGCTGCCGGGAATTCGGGTCCTGAAGAAGACACCATCAACTCCCCGGGATGCAGCCCTGATGCCCTGACCGTCGCCGCCATAGACAAGACCGGGCATGCCGCCGAATTCTCCAGCCGCGGCGGGCCGAAGTACAAGTTCAAGCCGGATGTATGCGCTCCGGGCGTCCTGAGTTACTCGGGTACCAGCCGTATCTCAGCGATGGCCATTGAGCAGCCCCAGGCCGGCTACGGTTACGTGGCAATCAGCGGGACTTCAATGGCCACACCTCACGTCTCCGGCCTGGTAGCCCTGTTGAAGCAGAAATTTCCCAAACTGACCACGGCCATGATTAAAGAGACCATGGCTCGCCGGGGCCATGCCCACCACCCTGCGTTGGGCTATGGCATCCCGAAGTGGTCGTATTTTAGTTAGGAGGTGCGTCATGGCAGATAGAACCAAAACCGGCGTTGCCGTCCTCATGGATGTCAAGCGGTTTCTACCGGGTCCCACTGACATATTCAGGCCATTCCCGTCCCGGGAGAAAGCCGACCTGGTAGCGAAGGGCATTACCGCTGATGTCCTCGGCTATGCCTTCGGGTACATCCCCGTCGTCGGGGATGTCGTTGGCCAGTTCGTCAACGATAACATCATCGCCGATGTCAGGCAGAAGCTGACACCAGCAGAAAGGGACGAGTTCGCTGCCCAGAACCGGGTCTACCCGAATGGTATCGCACTCCTCAGAACCTTCCAACGGGGCGCGGTAGCACCGGGGAGCCGCCCATGACGATGCCCCCTGGTGGCCAGCAACCGCCCAGCAATCTACTGACCTTCCTCGGGGAGATGGCCAAGCTGCCCTCGCCGGAAAAGGTCATGACCGAGCTGACACGCCTCAATAATAATATGGAGAAGATGCAGCTCGACAAGGTGCTGGTGGAGCTGCAACGTCTGAACAACAACCTGGACAAATTGCAGCTTTATCCGCAGGACATAAGGGCGCTGACCCAGGCGATGCAGGGAATCAAGGTGAATGAGCTCCTTCTCGCCCTCGGGGAAGCGACCCCTACTCTGAAGAAGCTCGTCGAAAAACTCTGGGGTAAATAATGGGAAATGACGCCTCCAACGTGCGCGAGGCTTGTTTGGTCGTCGCCCTGAACATACTGACCGGTGCCATGAAACCGGAGCAGTGGCGAGGGCTGAGGCGTCTTGATGAGGATGATGAGGCCGTACTTCATTTGCTGTCGGAGGTCCGTGGATATGGTTTCGGGAAGGTGGAGGTCAACGTCATCGCCGGCAAAGTTGAAACGGCCTATCACGGATTTTCCCATAAAAGAAAAGATTTAATAAAAACCTCCCCAGGTACTTGACAAATCCTACTTCTTTGTTATAGTCTTTCCTTAGTCTATCCT
>DAOULO010000007.1:0-10584 GCA_034420195.1 Dehalococcoidales bacterium | reverse complement strand
CCCTTAAGCCCCCGGTCACGTTTACCAGGATGTCCTGGTTGCCCAGCTTCAGCCCCACCCGCTTGGTCAGCACCGCCGCTATCATCAGCAGACGGTTAAAGTCCACGCCGTTGGCGGTGCGCCGCGGCATCCCGAAGCTGGTGGTGGTCGTCAGCGCCTGAATCTCCACCAGGAGGGGGCGGCTGCCCTCGATGACGGGCACTACCGCCGCGCCGATGGCCGCCTCCCCGTGCTGCGAGATAAAGGCCAGCGACGGGTTGGCTACCTCCACCATCCCCTTTTCTTTCATCTCGAAGACGCCCACCTCGTTGGTGGAGCCGAAGCGGTTCTTGACGCTCCTAAGCAGGCGGTAGGTGCTGAAGGGCTCGCCCTCCAGGTAGAGGACGCAGTCGACGATGTGCTCCAGGACACGCGGCCCGGCGATGGCCCCCTCCTTGGTAACGTGGCCGGAGATAAAGACGGGCACGCCGTGCTGCTTGGCCCACTGCATGAGGCGCATGGTGGCCTCGCGTACCTGGCTGATGTTCCCCGGGGCCGCCTCGATGGCGGGCAGGTAGACGGTCTGGATGGAATCGACGACGAGCAGCCCCGGCGACAGCGCCTCGACCTGCTCCAGGGCCGCGTCGAGGTCGGTCTCGGCCAGGATGAAGAGCCCCGCTCCGGAAAGCCCCAGGCGCTCCGCCCGCAGCTTGAGCTGGTGGGCCGTCTCTTCGCCGGAGACGTAGACCACCGGCCTCTGGCCGTCGGTCATGGCGGCCGCCGCCTGGAGGAGCAGGGTGGACTTGCCGATGCCGGGGTCGCCGGAGACGAGTACCAGCGAGCCGGCCACCACCCCGCCGCCAAGGACGCGGTTGAACTCGCCGATAGGTATGGGCCGACGGTCGGCGCTCTCGGTGCTGACCTGCGCCAGCTCCTGTGGTGGCGTCAGCGGGCCGGGGACGCGTGTCGGTGCGACTGACCGGGCCACCGTTACCTCCACAAAGCTGTTCCACTGCTGGCAGTCGGGGCAGCGCCCCAGCCACTTGGGGCTTTCCTTGCCGCATTCCTGGCAGACGAAGACGGCCTTACCGGAGGATTTTTCGGCCTTGCTCACACGTTGACTTTAGCGGATTTTATTGAAGAAGGCAAGGGAGATACGGAGTTATCTATTCCCACCCTAGCCCCGCCTGTGCTAAGGCTTCGGCGGGCGGGCTGCCCTCGGCACATCGGCGGCCTGGCCCGCAAATGCCACCCCTTTATCCCCACCAGAACGGGGAAAGTGCATCCCCACTCACCAAAGGGTGTCTTAGAGGGGCGAAGCCCCTCTTTTTAATTCAATTCCCCCTCTCCTGCGGCACGCCTCGTCAGGTGAGGGGGATAAAGGGGGTGAGGTAAAAACCATTCCCTCATTTGACAGGCTTCTCCCCGCGCCGTTAAGATGTTCATGGAACGCCTCGCGTTCCGCCACCCGGCTTAACAACGTCCAGAAAAAAGGAAAAAGATGGCGGGCATAACGTCAATCGGGGTCTATCTCCCCGTCTACCGGCTCCACCGCGACGCGGTGGCCCAGGTCTGGCAGGGGCGGGGCGGCGCGGGCTCGCGGGCCGTGGCCGGCTACGACGAGGACACGGTGACGATGGCCGTGGCGGCCGTGCTCGACTGCCTGAAGCGGGGTAAGTCCGCAGCCGACGGCCTCTATCTGGCGACGACCACCGCCCCCTACCGCGAGAAGCAGTCGGCGGCGATTATCGCCGCGGTGGCTGACCTGCCCGACACGTGCCGTACCGTCGATTTCACGGACTCCTTGCGGGCGGGGACAGTCGCTCTGCGGGCGGCCCTGGACGCGATGGCAGCGGGCTCGGCGAAAAGCGTGCTCGTGGCGGCGGCGGACAGCCGCCCGGCGGCGGCCAAGGGTAATCTGGAGCTGACCCTGGGGGACGCCGCCGCCGCTCTGGCTATCGGGGATGAAGATGTCATCGCCGAGATAGAGGGCGTTTACTCGCTCTATAATGATTTCACCGACTACTGGCGCGCCGAGGACGATAGATTTCTACGCTCTACCGAGGGGCGCTTCATTGACGAGGCGGGCTATTTCCCCACCATGCAGGCGGTATTCGACGGCCTGCTGGAAAAGGCCAAGCTCACCGGGCCTGACATCAGCAAATACGTCTATTACGCCGCCAACGCCCGCCAGCACGCCGGGCTGGCCCGGCGCCTCAAGCTGGATAAGGAAAAGGTGCAGCCGCCCCTTTACGATACTATCGGCAATACCGGCACGGCCTCGGTCTTCCTCATGCTGGCGGCGGCTCTGGAGACGGCCAAGCCGGGCGATAAAATATTATTGATCAGCTACGGCGACGGCGCCGATGCCTTTGTCCTGCTGGTAACCGACAAGATAAAACAGTTTCAGAAAGGTCAGATTATCACTCCGAAATTGGCGGGGAAGGTGGCCATTGGCTACGGGCAGTACCTCACCTGGCGCGGCCTGGTGCCGGTGGAGGCCTCGACCCTGCCGGAGCGCCCGGCCCTCTCCCTGCCGGCCCGCTGGCGCGAGCGTAAGGCCGTGGCGGCGCTCTACGGCGCGAAATGTAAGAACTGTGGCACGCCGCAGATTTCCCAGATTGGCCAGACGCCGCGCGTCTGCGTCAACTGCCAGGCTAAAGACCACTTCGAGCCGTATAAGTTCTCGGATAAGAGGGGCACGCTCTTCAGCTACGCCATCGACCAGCTCCAGCCCACCCTCAACCCGCCCGGCGTCAACGGCGTCGTCGATTTTGAGGGCGGGGGCCGCATCATCTGCGAGCTGACCGACTGCCCGCCGGAGGCCGTCAGCGTGGGCCTGCCGGTGGTGATGACCTACCGCAAGATGTTTGTAAGCCGCGGCATCGTCAACTATTTCTGGAAGGCGATGCCGGCGGATTAGCCGGGAGGCTTAACTCATGGAGAGTATCAAAGACAAGGTCGCCATCGTGGGCATGGGCTGCACCCGCTTCGGCGAGCGCTGGGACAAGGGCGTCGAAGACCTCATCGTCGAGGCCGCCTACGAGGCCTTCGAGGACGCCGGTGTCGGCCCCAAGGATATTCAGGCGGCCTGGGTGGGCACCGTCTTTTCCGGCCTCAGCGCCATCACCCTGGCGCCGCTGCAACTGCAATATATCCCCATGACCCGCGTCGAGAACATGTGCGCCACCGGCTCGGAGGCGCTGCGGGGGGCGGCCTACGCCGTGGCCGCTGGCGTCTGCGACGTCGCCCTGGCGGTGGGCGTGGAGAAACTCAAGGATGCCGGCACCACCGGTGTCAAGGGCCCCAGCATCGTCGGGGACAACCAGGACGGGGCCTCCGGCATCGGGCCGGGCTACAGCGCCCCGGCCTCCTTCGCCTATCTGGCCACGCGCTACTTTCACGATTATAAAATTCCCCCCGAGGAGGGCAAGCGCCTGCTGGCGCAGATTGCCGTCAAGAACCACCACAACGGCTCGCTCAATCCCAAGGCTCACTTCCAGAACGAGCTCACCATCGAGCAGGTAGTCAACGCCCCCATCATCGCCTGGCCGCTGGGACTCTTCGACTGCTGCGGCGTCAGCGACGGCGCCTCGGTAGCGGTGGTTACCCGCGGCGACTTGGCCAGGAAGTTCCGCCCCGACCCCATCTACATCAAGGCGATGCAAATCAACGTGGGGGCGCGCCAGGGGGCGATGCATCCCAGCTACGACTTCGTCCACATCGAGGAGAACGTCCTCGGCTCGCGCGCGGCCTACGCCGAGGCGGGCGTCAAAGACCCGCGTCAAGAAATCAGCTGCGCCGAGGTGCACGACTGCTTCTCCATCCACGAGATGATTGTCTACGAAGACCTGGGCTTCAGTAAACGGGGCCGCGCCCGCGAGGACATCGAGGCCGGGACGTTCACCCTGACGGGCGACCTGCCCGTCAACACCGACGGCGGCCTAAAATGCTTCGGACACCCGCTGGGTGCCAGCGGCCTGCGCATGATGTACGAGGTCTACAAGCAGCTCCAGGGCCAGGCCGGCCCGCGCCAGGTGAAGAACCCCCGCCTGGGCCTGACCCACAACCTGGGCGGCAACGCCGGCACCGGCATCTGCTCCTGCATTATCGTCGGCAACGAGAAGTAGGCCCCCCTTTCTGAGAAATCTTACAGACCGGCCTCTGAGGAGGTATTATCGGGATGAAAATGGCTCTGGAAGGCATCCGGGTGCTGGACGTCAGCGAGGCGGGGCTGGCCCCGGTCTGCTGCCGTATCCTGGCCGACATGGGCGCCGAGGTCATCAAGGTGGAGCGCACCGGCGGCGGCGACCAGACGCGCGGGCTCCTCAAGATAAGCGGCGACGTCCCCGTCTACGATATCAACTACGTCTTCGAGTTCTATAACTTCAATAAAAAGGGCATCACCCTGGACTTAAAGCAGCCCGAAGGCCGCCAAATCCTCCACCAGCTCGTCGCCAAGACCGACGTCTTCGTCTGCAACTTCCGTCCCCACGCCCTGAAGAGCCTGAAGCTGGAATACGAAACGCTCTCTAAAATCAATCCCCGCCTCATCTACATGCACCTCTCCGGCTACGGCCTGCACGGGCCGGAGCGAGATACCGGCGCTTACGATTTCGTGGGCTACTGGGCGCGCAGCGGGGTGATGGCCTCCCTGGGCGAGCCGGGCACGCCGCTGCCCTTCCAGGTGCCGGGCTTCGGCGATAATACCACCGGCATGTACGCCGCCGCTGCCATCCTCATGGCCCTCTTCCACCGCGAGCGCACCGGCGAGGGGCAGGAGGTCTGCGTCTCGCTGCTCGGCGGGGGCATCTGGTCGATGGGCATCGTCCTCTCGTCAGTACTGGCCACCGGGCTGGAGTACCCCCGCGTCTCGCGCACCTGCCAGAGTAATCCCATCTTCAACAGCTACGAGTGCGCCGACGGCAAGTGGCTGCAACTGGCCTGCATCCAGGGCGACCGCTACTGGCACGGCGTCTGCCGGGCGCTGGAACTGGGCGAGCTGGAGGACGACCCGCGCTTCGCCACGCACCGCCAGCGCATGGAGAACAACGTGGCGCTTATCACCATCCTCGATAAGGTCTTCAAGTCCCGCCCGCAGGCCGAGTGGGCCGAGCGGATGGGTAAGGAAGACATCATCTGGACGCGGGTCAAGACCCCCGCCGAGATTGCCGCCGACCCCACCCCCTGGGCCAACGGCTATTTCCGGGAAATCGATCACCCGGCGGGCAAAAAGCTCAAGGCCATCCTGCCGCCCTGGCAGTTCAGTAAGACCCCGCCGACCATCCGCACTACCGCCCCGGAGTACGGCCAGCACACCGAGGAGGTGCTCACCGACCTGCTTGGCCTGAGCTGGGAAGATATTTCCGCCTTAAAAGATAAAGGGGTCATCAGCTAATTTCAAAGGAGAGAGTGATGGGCGAGATGTTAAAGGGCAGGGTCGCCGTGGTCACCGGGGCCGGTAAGGGGCTGGGCCGCGCCGAGGCGCTGGGCCTGGTCGCCCGGGGGGCCAGCGTCGTCGTCAATGACTTGGGCACCGCCATCGACGGGCAGGGCGCCTCGCAAGCCCCCGCCGATGCGGTCGTCGCCGAGATTAAAAAGGCCGGGGGCCGGGCCGTGGCCAGCTATGCCAGCGTGGCCGACCCTGAAGGGGCCGAAAGTATTATCAAGTCGGCCGTGGACAATTTCGGGCGGCTGGACGTGCTCATCAACAACGCCGGCTATACCATCGACCGCATGGTCTATAACGTCACCGACGCCGAGTGGGACGGCGTCATCAAGACCAATCTCTACGGCACGTTCTACCTGACCCGCGCCGCCGCCCGCATCATGCGGCAGCAAAAATATGGCCGCATCATCAATACCTCCTCCCATTCCGGGCTGGGCAACATGGGCCAGGTGGCCTACGCCGCCGCCAAAGAGGGCATCGTGGGGCTGACGCGCACCGTGGCCTACGACCTGGGCCGCTATAACGTGACCTGCAACGCCATCCGCCCGGTGGCGGGGACGCGGGGCATCCGCGAGCTTATCGAGAAGAAGGGGCTCAAGGAGGCCTGGACGAAGCTCTGGGGCAAAGAACTGGCCGCCCGCCGCCTCAAGCAGATGCTGGAGGTGAACCTGCCCGAGGACGTGGCCGCCCTGGTGGTCTATCTGGCCAGCCAGGCGGCGGCTAACGTCAACGGCTGCGTCTTCGAGGTCTGGCACGGGCACATCGGCATTTACGCCAGCATGCCGCCGGTGGAGCAGGTGCTCTGGAAGGACGGCCGCTTCACGCCCGAGGAGTTGGCTGAGGCCATGCCGGCCACGCTCACCCGCCATAAGAAAGGCCAGCTGGAGCCCTTTTTCCCGTTTTAATGCTTACAAGGAGACTAATCATGGTAAATAAAATCGACCATATTGCCATCGTTGTTAAAGACGT
This sequence comes from Dehalococcoidales bacterium, assembly GCA_034420195.1. Taxonomy (GTDB): domain Bacteria; phylum Chloroflexota; class Dehalococcoidia; order Dehalococcoidales; family RBG-16-60-22; genus DAOUEH01. Next base: position 4,187 of record DAOULO010000007.1, on the reverse strand, counting down.
CGATGCGGCGCTCAAGCTCTATTCGGAAATGTTCGGCTTCAAGACCGTCGAGACGATGGACGGCCCCGGCGGCGAGTTCAAGGCGGTACTGGTGCGTGCCGGGGACATCACCCTGGAGTTCTTCCAGCCTTTGAAGCCGGGAAGCTTCATGAAGTTCCTCAATGAGCGCGGCGGCGGACTTCATCATATCTCTTTCGCCAGCGACGACATCGCCGGGGAACTCAAAAAGCTCAAGGCCCAGGGGCGTAAGCTCCAGAATGAGGAGCCGGTAGAGCTACCGGGGGCCAAAATCGCCTTCCTGCACCCCTCCGCCGCCGAGAACGTCCTCATCGAGCTGGTGCAGCGGGGCTAAAAAATAATCGCGCCGTGGGGAACGGCGCGGCGTCAATCCAGCTGGAGCGGGTGACGAGATTCGAACTCGCGACCCTCTGCTTGGGAAGCAGATACTCTACCACTGAGTTACACCCGCTTGAAGCCTCTACATTCTATCCCAAAAGGCCGGGGTTGTAAAGAAGCTGCACCGGGGGAATGTTCAACTTTAAGGTCTTTCAGATATCGCTTGACAAGCCCTTAGAAGGGTGTTCTATAATTAATATTAAGAACCATTCTTAACAAGCTGATGTATCGGGACACTAAGCAGAGACAAGCTATTCTTGACGTACTGAGAGGCACGACTTCCCACCCCACCGCCGATTGGATATACGACGAGGTGCGCAAGGTGATACCCAATATCAGTAAAGGCACCGTGTATCGTAATCTCAAGATATTGCGGGATACCGGTCAGATTTCAGAGCTTAACCTTAGCGGTACTATAAGTCGCTTCGAAGGCCGACAGGACAATCATTACCATTTCCGTTGTGACAACTGCGGGCGAGTTTTCGATGTAGATGAGCCGGTGGACAAAGAAATCGATAAAAGAGTAGCCGAAAGAACTGGCTTCAAGGTTTTATGTCATCAAACGGAATTCCGGGGTCTGTGTAAAGACTGCCAAAAAAAATCAAAGGGGGAGAAGTAAAATGCCCAAAAAAGATGATCCAAAAAAGAGACTAACTACCGTTGCCGGCCGGGGCACGTCGAACCGGGACTGGTGGCCAAACCAGTTAAACCTCAAGATTCTTCATCAGCACTCTCACCTGAGCAATCCGATGGGCGAGGAGTTCAGCTACGCTGAGGAATTCGAGAAACTCGACCTGGCGGCCGTGAAGAAAGACCTCTACGCGCTGATGACCGACTCGCAGGACTGGTGGCCGGCTGATTTCGGTCACTACGGACCGCTCTTCATCCGGATGGCGTGGCACAGCGCGGGCACCTACCGCATGGGCGACGGCCGCGGGGGCGGGGGGTCCGGCTCCCAGCGCTTCCCGCCCCTCAACAGCTGGCCGGACAATGCTAACCTCGACAAGGCGCGCCGTCTGCTCTGGCCCATCAAGCAGAAATACGGCAGCAAGATCTCCTGGGCCGACCTCATGATACTCGCCGGCAACGTCGCTCTGGAATCGATGGGATTCAAGACCTTCGGTTTCGGCGGCGGGCGCGAGGACATCTGGGAGCCGGAAGAGGACGTTTACTGGGGCTCTGAGGTCGATTGGCTGGGTGACAAACGCTACTCCGGCGACCGGGAACTCGAAAACCCCCTCGCCGCCGTGCAGATGGGCCTTATTTACGTCAATCCGGAAGGTCCGAACGGCAACCCGGACCCGCTTGCCGCTGCCAAGGATATTCGCGAGGTCTTCGCACGCATGGCGATGAACGACGAGGAGACGGTGGCCCTCATCGCCGGCGGCCATGCTTTCGGTAAAACCCACGGCGCCGGTGATCCTTCACTAGTGGGCCCCGAGCCTGAAGCCGCCCCCATCGAGGAACAGGGCCTCGGCTGGAAGAGTAGCTTCGGCACGGGCAAAGGCAATGACACGATTAGCGGTGGCCCGGAAGTCATCTGGACCCAGACACCAACCGAGTGGAGTAATAACTTTTTCCGGAACCTGTTCACCTACGAATGGGAACTGACCAAGAGTCCGGCTGGTGCGTACCAGTGGCAGCCGAAGGGTGACGCTGGCGCCGGTACTGTGCCGGATCCCCACGACCCGTCCAAGCGTCGCGCGCCATCCATGCTGACCACGGACCTTGCCCTGCGGTTCGACCCGATTTACGAGAAAATTTCAAGGCGCTACTACGAGAATCCGGACCAACTGACAGATGCCTTCGCCCGGGCATGGTTCAAGCTGACGCACCGCGATATGGGCCCGCGCGCACGCTATCTAGGCCCGGAGGTCCCCGAGGAAGAGCTCATCTGGCAAGACCCTATCCCGGCGGTCAATCATGAATTGATCGACGAGAAGGACATCGCCTCTCTCAAGGATAAGATCCTTGCTTTAGGTCTGTCTGTCTCGGAACTGGTTTCAACCGCCTGGGCTTCGGCGTCCACCTTCCGCGGCTCCGACAAGCGCGGTGGTGCGAACGGGGCGCGCATTCGCCTGGCACCACAGAAGGATTGGAAAGTTAACCAGCCCGACCAACTGGCGAAAGTGATGAAGACCCTCGAGGGAATCCAGGAGGAGTTCAACAGCGCGCAGTCAGGCGGGAAGAAAGTTTCGCTCGCCGACCTGATTGTCCTGGGAGGATGCGCCGGCGTCGAACAAGCGGCGAAAAATGCCGGACACCAGGTGACGGTTCCCTTCATACCGGGACGCATGGATGCCTTGCAGGAGCAGACGGATGTGGACTCCTTCGCCGTGCTCGAACCAGTCGCGGACGGATTCCGTAACTACCTTAAAGCCAAATACGCTGTGTCGGCCGAGGAGTTGCTGGTTGACAAGGCGCAATTGCTGACGCTGACCGCTCCTGAGATGACGGTTCTCGTTGGTGGCATGCGCGCCTTGAATGCTAACTTCGGACAGTCCCGGCACGGCGTCTTCACCAAGCGGCCAGAGACACTCACCAACGATTTCTTCGTGAACCTGCTTGACATGAGCACGGTCTGGAAACCAACTTCTGAAGACAAAAATGTGTTCGAGGGTCGTGATCGCGCCACGGGCGAACTCAGGTGGACCGGCACGCGTGTCGACCTCATCTTCGGTTCGAACTCCCAGCTCCGGGCTCTGGCGGAAGTCTATGCAAGTTCGGACGCGCAGATGAAGTTTGTCCATGACTTTGTAGTGGCCTGGAACAAGGTGATGAATCTTGATCGGTTCGACCTCGCCAGATCGTAGCATTAACGTTTTCGCGAGCTCCTGAAGCGTATTATGAACGGCAAATCAGATGATCAGGAAGTGATAACCGTCGCAAACTGACGTATGTTTTATAAGCTCGCCGGAAGCCGTTGGCAATATATGAAGGCGGCGTTTTAATATAATCTGAAACGCCGCCCCTGGCGTGCTGCCTCAGTAATCCTGCATTTTACCTCACGATTATAACTGCTTCAAGTGAGATATATATCACATCAAATGCTCCCTTTCTGTATTATGCTTGTCTTGTAGATATATAAACCGTTCGGGAAAGGCTGAAGCACTCAGAGTGACACTCGAAGGCAGAAGCGGGATTTATCCTGTACCTTTTATATCTCATGTGAATTCAAGGAGGAAAATAATAAATGGTAGAAAAGGAACGAAAAAGCATCGACCAGGCAGCTATAGAAATGATCGAAAAGGCCGACGAGGAAAATGTTCGTACGGTCTTTAGTCGAGCTGAACAGATGAAGCCCTGTCCGATTGGCGGTGAGGGCAGTTGCTGCAGTAACTGCGCCATGGGGCCCTGCCGGGTGCCACTTCCGAAAAGCAAGGAAGAAACTCCCGAGGAGCATGCCAAACGAACCGGTGTTTGTGGGGCAACTGCCGAGACTATCGCCGCACGCAACTTCGTGAGGAAGATTGCTGCCGGAGCGGCGGCTCACAGCGACCACGGCCGTAAAGTTGTCGAGGCTTTCAAATTGATGGCTGAAGGAAAAGCCAAAGACTTTGAGATTAAAGACGAACAAAAGCTACTTAAACTGGCACTTGACCTTGGAGTAGAAATCGGTGAACGCAGCAATCAGGAAATTGCTTTAGATATTGCCAAAATCTGCGAGGCCGAGTTCGGTAAGCAAGAGGGTGAGTTGCTTTTTGCCCGGTTAGCTCCTAAAAAGCGGCAGGAAGTCTGGAGGCAGCAGGATGTCTATCCCCGCGGTATTGACCGTGAAGTTGTCGAACTGA
>DAOULO010000006.1:0-51157 GCA_034420195.1 Dehalococcoidales bacterium | reverse complement strand
TCGATTTGACCAACCACGTCGCTTACGCCGAGCCGACCCGCGCCAGCTATTATACCGAGACCAAGGAGATCCATGACCTGCGTATTTTAAACGTGCGGGCGCAGAAAACGATAGGTGCCGCGACCGTTTTCGTCGGGGACGTGGAGGTTACGGTGGACGTGGTGGGTTTCAAGAAGTACAGGCAGTTCTCCGAGGAGGTCATCGGAGAGGAGCCGCTCGACCTGCCGCCCATCCGTTTCCCCACCGTGGCGCTCTGGTTCGATGTCCCGCCGAAAGCAGCCGACCGCATTATCGAAAAAGGACTGGACTTCGCCGGGGGACTCCACGCGGCGGAGCACGCCGCCATCGGTATCCTGCCCCTCTTCGCCCTCTGCGACCGCAACGACATCGGCGGCGTTTCCACCCCTCTCCACCCCGATACCGGCCGGGCCGGTGTCTTCATCTACGACGCCTACCCCGGCGGCATCGGCATCGCCGAAAAGGGCTACGAGATGATTGAGGAGCTCTGGCAGGCCACGCTGCGCGTCATCGCCGAGTGCCCCTGTGAGGACGGCTGCCCCTCCTGCGTGCAGAGCCCCAAATGCGGCAACAATAACAAGCCGCTGGATAAGGCCGCGGCGCGGATTATTCTGGAGGAGCTACAGAGCGGGTAGGGGGAAAATTGGGTTTCAAGACTTTACTTGCATTCAAATGTAAGTCTGCTATAATCATTTCAAATGCCAAATGTACAAACCAAATCATTGAATAACACATATTTCGGGGTTGAATAATGTACATCATCCTGGGCCTTATTCTGATTGGCGGGGGTATTTATGTAGCTTGGGAAGCACATAGTATTCTGAACTGGGCATTATTTCAATTAGCCACTTTGATGGAACCCGGAGTAAAAATCACTTCGGCAGACCTTCAGGTATTTAATAGTTTTTTAACCGACTTTCTTTACAATATCGGAGCCGACACTTACGCTGAAATGCAGCGTTACTTAACAGTAGCTAGAATTGTAGGTATTGTCGGCGCAATATTGGGTGGTCTTTTAACTTTTACACGCATAAGGCGACATTGATTTATCTGAGTTATCTATTCCCACCCATGCCGCCCTCGGCACATCCTCGGCTTAGCCCGCAGTAATAACCCTCCACAGAAAGAATCAAAAACTTTCCCTTTTGCCGCTTAGTGTCTTATACTATAATCAGAGAGTAAAAACCCAGAGCGGCGCAAGCGTCCGGCGCGCTAAAGCGAACGGGAGGGACCATGTACAAGAAAGTGTTAATACCCCTGGACGGCTCCAGGCTAGCGGAGGTGGCCCTGCCCCACCTGGAAGTCATCGCCAGGGGGTGCGGTGCTCAAGAAATCCTGCTGGTCTCCGTCACCCAGCGGGTCAAAGGCCAGGTGATGGCCGGCCAGGTACAGGAAAACGTCCGCGAGCACGTTGGCGAGATACGCGACAACCGACCCCCCGCGCCAGTTGGCACGGCTCAGATACAGCCTATCTTCTCGACGGCTACTCCGGGCCGCCAGCAGGTCCCCATGACACTGGGCAAGATGGCCCGCTCGGCCGCCATCTACCTCGACGGCATCGGCGCCCAGCTGGACAAAAAGGGGTTTAACGTTACCTTCAGCGTGCTGGTCGGCAAGCCCGCCGAGGAGATTGTCCGCTACGCCGAGGCGCAGAAGGCCGATTTGATTATCATGGCCAGCCGGGGTAAATCGGGCATCAGCCGGTGGGACACGGGCAATATCGCCAGCAAGGTCGTCAAGACGGCCAAAGTCCCGGTGCTGCTCATCAAGCCGGGGCCGGATTTCAAAGAGACCAAGCCCAAGCGCCGCGGGGTTGCCCTGTAAGCGGGGAGGCAAGCACCATCAGCATTTTTCAAAAGGCCCTCAAGCGCACCCACGATACCTGGTTCGGGCGGGCGATGGGCCTGTTCGACCGCCGGAAAATCGACGAAGACGTCTGGGAGGAACTGGAGGAGCTGCTCATCGCCGCCGACGTGGGCGTGGCCACCACCGCCAAGCTCATCGAGCGGGTGCGGGAGCGCGCCAGCACCGAGAAGCTGGACGGTGCGCAGGTCGCCGACGCCCTCAAGGAAGAAATGACACGCCTCATCACCATTCCCCCCGCCGAAAAGACGAACAACGCTGCCCCACCGCGCGTCATCCTGCTGGTGGGCGTCAACGGCAGCGGCAAGACCACCTCCATCGCCAAGCTAGCCCATAAATACAAAAAGGAGGGTCAGAAGGTGCTCCTGGCGGCGGCGGATACCTTCCGCGCCGCCGCCATCGACCAGCTCAAGGCCCAGGGGGAGCGGGCAGGGGTGGACGTGGTGGCCCACCAGCCCGGCGCCGACCCCGGCGCCGTCGTCTACGACGCTCTCCAGGCGGCCCGGAGCCGGGGGGCCGACGTGCTCATTATCGATACCGCCGGCCGGCTGCATACCAAATATAACCTCATGGAGGAGCTCAAGAAAGTCAAGCGCGTGGCCGCCAAAATGGACGCCACCGCCCCGCACGAAGTCATCCTGGTGCTGGACGCCACCACCGGCCAGAACGGGCTGACCCAGGCCCGGTATTTCACCGAGGCCGTCGGCGTCACCGGCATCCTCCTCGCCAAGCTCGACGGCACCGCCAAGGGCGGCATCGTCCTGGCCATCGGCGACGAGCTGGGTATCCCCATCGAGCTGGTGGGCACCGGCGAGGGGCTGGAAGATATGGTAGCCTTTGATGCCGGGGCCTTCGTCGCGGCGCTGTGCTCCTGATACACGGAAAGAAAAAAGATGATATACATTAACGTTGACCCGATAGCCTTTCACATCGGGAATATCGCCGTCGCCTGGTACGGCATCATGATTGCCCTGGCCGTCCTCACCCTCATCGGCTGGGCCCTGCTGGCCGTCAAGCGCGGGGCCAATTTCACCTACGGCACCGTCATCAACGCCGCCATCGTCGGCATCCCCTCCGGCGTTATCTTCTCACGGCTGCTCCACGTCATTGACTACTGGGAATACTACAGCCAGAACCCGTCCCAGATAATCGGCGGGGAGGGCCTCAGCATCTACGGCGCCGTCCTCGGGGCGGCCCTGGGCATCTGGATATACAGCCGTATTACCAAAAAGAACTTCGCCTATATGGCCGACGTCATCGCCCCCGGCATCATCCTGGCGCAGGCCATCGGCCGGGTGGGCTGCACCCTCAACGGCTGCTGCTACGGCGTGGAGACGGGCATCTTCTGCGCCGTTGTCTACCAGAACCCCGCCAGCAACGGCCCGCTGGGCATCCCCGTGCACCCCACCCAGATTTACGAGATTATCTATAACCTCATCGTCTTCGGCGCCCTGGTAGCGCTGCGCAAGCGTTTCCGCCCCGACGGCTCAATCTTCCTCATCTACCTCACGCTCTACTCGGCCTGGCGGCTGGGCATCGACTTCATCCGCGAGGGGACGGACTTCCTCTTCGGCCTGCACCAGGCGCAGGTTATTGCTATCATCGTCCTGCTCATCACCATCCCCCTGCTGGCCCTAAGGACGCGCTGGGTGAAAAAAGGCGAGGCCGTCGCGGGCAAGGACTAGCTCAAGGAGGTATGTCATGGATTTTACCTATTTGGTGGTGATTATCTGGGTGGGCTCTTTCTTGGTAGTCTCCATTGACTCGGCCTACCGCAAAATCAGCCCGGTGTTCTGGCGGCTGGCCTCGCTCTTCGGCGGGCCATTCGCGCTGACGGCTTACGCGCTGGTTAGGGAGAAGTGGGGCAAGTAAGAAAACCCCACCCCACCCCCTCGGAGCTATCTATTCCCACCCGGGCCACCCTCGCAGCACCAACTGCTTAGGCCATAGTATACTCCCCCACCCTAAAAAGGGAGTAGCCCGCGGAGAGGGGCGCTAGTCCCACATATAAAAACGGGGTGTTTAAGAGGGGCGAAGCCCCTCTTTTCTCAATAAAAATCCCCCTCTCCAAACAGTATATTATAGGCTTTCACTAATATTGAGTTTGGAGAGGAGGACAAAGGGGGTGAGGATACGAAAGCGCCGGGCGGCGCGCTTAATGCCCTACCATATCTTTAGCGCAAATAGCCGCCCCCAGCGCCGCCACAATCTGCGGCTCCGGCGGCACCTTGACTTTCACGTTCAGGTTGGCCTCCAGCGCCTTGACCACGCCGCTGTTCTTGGCGACGCCGCCGCCCACCACCACCGTTTTCTCCATACGCAGTCCGCGCGCCATGGCGGCGATGCGGCTGGCTATCGCCTGGTGCAGGCCATTGAGAATGTCCTCGCGGGCGTAGCCCTCGGCGATGAGGGAGACGACCTCTGACTCGGCGAAAACAGTACACATGCTGGAGATGACCACGCTCTTCTTGTGCCGCAGCGAGACCGGCCCCAGCTCCTCCAGCGGTATCCCCAGCGCCTGGGCCATCACCTCCAGGAAGCGTCCGGTGCCGGCGGCGCACTTATCGTTCATGGCGAAATCGCTCACCCGACCCCCGGGGTCGAGGCTGATGACCTTGCTGTCCTGCCCGCCGATATCAATAATCATCCCCGCTCCCGGGACGAGGTAGTGCGTGCCCCGGGCGTCGCAGGTAATTTCGGTGACGGACTTGCCCGCCCCGGTTACTTTGCCCCGCCCGTAGCCGGTGGCGCAGACCGCCGCCAGGCGCGGCCGTTTCATCTTCGCCTTGCTCAGGGCCTGGTCGAGCACGGTCTCGGCGGCGGCACTGACGTCGGCACCGGCGGGCATGATGGCGTAGCCGGCGATACCCGTATCATCCAGAATCACCGCCTTGGCGGTAAGCGAGCCGATATCGACACCGGCGGTAATCATCGCCTGGCCTCCAGCATCTCGATAAACGCCTCCAGCCGGAGCCTGGTCTGCTCCCGCGAGTAGTTGCGGCTGTCCACGCCGTCGCCGTCGAGGATGAGCACGGGCACGTCCCGCTTTCGCATCACGTCGCGGATGACGTACTCGCCGCCGCAGCTCTGGCGGCACCCCCAGTGGGAGAAGTGAATCACCCCGTCGACGTTATACTCAGTGACCAGCTCCGTGGCCAGACCGGCGCGGCGCTCCAGCGGGCCGCCGCTGGGATTAGCCAGCATCTTGGCCGCCAGACTCTCGAAGGGACGGGCCGGGTCGAGCGGCTCCCAGTAGACGTGGTTGGCCTCTCCGAAGCAGATTGAGGCCCCCATCGCCGCGAGGCCGCTCATTATCTCGTTGGGGTAGTAAGGGCGGATGTGGTGAAACCAGAGCAGCCGGAAGCGCTCGCCCACCGTCGCCGGCCAGCCCTTCTCGGCCCTGGCCCTGACTTCTTCATAGAGGGTCTTGAAGAACTTTACCCCTTCGGGGCTGCCCGGGCTGAAAAACTGCATGTCCAGCATGTAGCCGATGGCGTCGCCGCCGGGAAGGGGGCAGGGTACGGCGTGGCGCAGCCGGTTGATTTTGAGCTGGTACTCCCGCGCCTCGTTGGCGTACGCTATCGCCCCGGCCAGCCGTGCCTCATCCAGGGGGCGGCCCTGCCTGGTGGCGATTTTCTCGGCCAGTTCCCGCAGCTGACCGGCCAGGTATTTCCGGGCCCCGGCGGTATCGTGATAGGGCACGTCGAGGAGATAGTGCTCGCAGCCGTAGTGCTGGCTGATGTTGTGAAAGAACTTGACGGCCCCGTCGCAGAGGTAGGACGTCGAGACGACGACATCGGGCCGCGGCAGCAGGTCTTCCCGGCTGAGACCGGCGGCACAGCGATAGAACCCGCAGGTATCCGCCGAATAGCCGTCCGCCTCGGCGCAGCTCAGGGCGGTCTGCCCGTGCCCCAGCTGGGCCGCCAGGGCGGACATCGTCTCCGGGTGGCAGGGCACCACGCCCAGCCCGTAGAGCAGCTCGAAGGGGAAAAAGGCATTACCCCAGACCACCAAATCGTCACGCCTAAGCGCCGCCTGCATCTGCCGGGCGTTAAAGTCCAGCCAGAGGCCCTGGGCACGCTTGCCCTGCCGGGCGTAGGCCAGCTTGGCCAGCTGCCCCAGCAAACGATAGGTCAGCGGCCGCCGCAGCAGCCCGCTGACGACCCTGGGCTTCAATTTTGTTTTAGGCGGCATGGACATCCTGCCTCAGCATCTCCATAAAGGCCTCAATACGCGTCTTCACCCGCCCCAGCGTCCCCGGCGTGTAGTCACCCTCCAGCGTCAGGCTGGGAATGCCGCGCGCTTCGAGCCGCTCCCGGAGCAGCGGTATATCGTAAAGGTAGTTATCACAGAACTTCAGTGTGTAAAAGATAACGCCGTCGGCCTCGAACTCGTCCACCAGCCGCAGGACGTGCTCGAAACGCCCGGCGGTATCCTTCATGCGGGCGCAGGGCGTCCGCGAGAGGTAATGGCGGCTCAGGTCGGTCAGGGGGTCACCTTCCAAGGCGACCGTATCCCAGAAGAGGCGCGTGCCGGTGCAGAGGTCGTCGCCGCCCACCCGGACGCCGCACCCCTCGATGAGTTCTAAAATGAGCGGGTTCTCCAGGATACTGCCGGTAACCAGCACCCGCGGGCCCTCCGTCCGGACACCGGCGGCGCCCTCGATTTCCTGCAGCAGGCGCTCCAGGAGGTCGCTGACCGCATCCGGGGGCAGCCGCGTGCCCGCCCGAACGACGGTCTGGAGCTGGGCCGCCGACAGGGGCAGCCCCCGCGCCCGGTTCAGCTCGTAAAGCCGCCGCAGCAACCGCCGTAACCGGTTCTGGGTGGCTACCGCCCCGGCCAGGGCGGCCCCGGTAACCTTAACCTTAAAGTGCTTCTCGATAGCGGCAGTGAGCCGCCGCAGGCCCTCGCCGTAATAGGCCGCGGCATCATCCGAGGCGATACGGGGGAGGTCGAGCAGATGAGCAAAGCCGCCGCCGACGTAGTAGCGCCAGGCATCGTAGAGGCGGCGCATGGCGTCGCAGGAGTTGACCACCACCAGTCCCGCCAGATGATTATACTCCCCTTCCAGCGCCTCGCCCAGACAGGTGCGCACGTAAGGGCAGAGGTTGCGGTCGAGGTGAGCGTCGGCCCGCGTCATGGCCCGGCCCGGCCCGGGGACGATGCGGCAGGGGTAGAGCCCGGCCGCCAGCAGAATCTCCACCGGCGTGTAGGAGCAGAACCAGCCCACCACCGGTCGGCCACTGCGACCGATGACTTCCCGATAATCGGCGGCAAGACCTTCTATCTCTTCGTAAGCGGCGAAATGATGTGCGGACATGAGGGCTAACCTCGGTTCAGTAATCCGTAATAAGTTAGCATTTGCCGGACAAGGAAGTCAATTGGCCGATGGCACTTCTCACCGATAAGCAGGCGGCGGGGATAACTACGGGCTAAGCCGCCGATGTGCCGAGGGCGGTCCGGGTGGGAATAGATAATAACGAGGAGATGGGGGGCTGGATTCCCGCTTTCGCGGGAATGACAATATTGAAGTGAAGACTTATAATTTAAGCGATAATTATATGACGGATAAATCTTTAATAAAGGCCCTCACCGAGGCCGGCATCGGCCCCCGCCGCCGCATGGCCGACGCCATCCGCACGGGCCGCGTCACCGTCAACGGGGTCAAGGCCGAGTCATTCAATCATCCCGTCAATACGTCCCGAGACCGCGTCACCCTCGACGGTAAGGCAGTCGTGCTTAAATCCGAGGTGACGGTCTGCCTGATGCTTAACAAACCAGTTGGATTCGTCGCCACCGCCAGTGACGAAAAGGGACGCCCCACGGTGCTGGACCTGCTGCCCCCGGAGTACCGCCGCCTCCGGCTCTACCCGGCGGGGCGGCTCGACGCCGACAGCACCGGGCTCCTGCTACTGACCAACGACGGCGACCTCACCTACCGGCTGACGCACCCCCGCTATGAGCACGAGAAAGAATATCTGGTGCACGTCCGGGGGCGCCTCGGGGCGGAGGAGGCAGGAAAACTCGCCCGCGGCATCACGCTGGAGGACGGGCCGACGGCCCCGGCCAAAGTCAAAGAGGTAAGCCTGCCCCCTTATAACTACAGCATCACCATCCACGAGGGGCGCAAGCGGCAGGTGCGCCGCATGTTCGAGCACCTGGGGCACCCCGTGCTGGCCCTCAAGCGCGTGCGCCTCGGGAATCTCAAGCTGGGGGAGCTCAAGGAGGGAGAAGTCAGGCGGCTGACCAAGCAGGAGATTAATAAATTACTAGAAAAGTGATACCGCCAGATTATAGCTTGACCCCCTAGCTCAAATGAGCTAAACTATAGTCAGGAGAACCACCATGCCGATATACGAATACGTCTGCCCGGAATGTAACCATAAATTCGAGCAATTACGCCCCTTAAGCCAGTCCGACCAGCCGGCGGACTGTCCCAAGTGTAAAAAGCCCGCCCGGCGCAAGCTCTCCACCTTCGCCGCCTTCAGCGCCTCTCTGGGCGGCGTGCCCAAGACCATCCCCGGCGCCGGCAGCAGCTCCTGTTCCAGTTGCAGCTCCGGCGACTGCTCTACCTGCGCTTCCTAAATCGCGGAGGCCTTAGCCATGGCCGGTACCCGACGCACCGGAATCGCCAATTTGCCCCTGCACGGCGGCAAGGCCCCCCGCTGGCTCTTCGAGCGCATGGTGCCCCTGGCCCGTGAGATTACCATCGCCATCGTGGCCGATTACGGCCCGGAGGAGATGCTGCGGCGCCTGGCTCACCCCTACTGGTTCCAGGCCTTCGGCTGTGTGCTCGGCTTCGACTGGCACTCCTCGGGCGTCACCACCACCCTCTGCGGGGCCCTCAAGGAAGGGCTCAAGGGGCTGGAGCGCGACCTGGGCCTCTACGTGGCCGGCGGCAAGGGCAAGACATCCCGTAAGACGCCCGCAGAGATAGAGTTCTGGGGCGAAAAGATAGCCCTCGACCCGGCGCCGCTGGTCTACGCTAGTCGTATGTCGGCCAAGGTGGACAGCGCCGCCGTCCAGGATGGCTACCAGCTTTACCACCACACCTTTGTCTTCACCCCAAAGGGGGCCTGGACGGTCGTCCAGCAGGGCATGAACGACGCCAACCACTACGCCCGCCGCTACCACTGGCTGGGAGAGACCGTGGCTGACTTCGTCAACGAGCCGCACGCCGCCATTCAGTCGCAGGCCACCGGCGTCACCCTCAATCTCACCGCCGGCGAGAGCGCCCCCGCCCGCGGCGCCATCACCCAAATCGCCACCGAAGAGACGCCGGATAAGGTCGTTGCCGAGCTGAAAAGGCTCAAGACCCTGAGCCTGCCTGCCCGCCACCAGATTTATACCAGCGACCTCCACCCCGACAGCCTGAGCAAGATTATCCTCAGCGCCTACGAGCGCCACCCCGGCGACTTCGAGCAGCTCCTGGGGCTTTCCGGCGTGGGCGCCAAGACCATCCGCGCCCTCAGCCTCATCGCCGAGCTCGTCCGCGGTGTACCCCCCTCCTACCGCGACCCGGCCCGCTACTCCTTTGCCCACGGCGGCAAGGACGGCATCCCCTACCCGGTGGACAGAAAGACCTACGACCAGAGCATCGCGCTGTTGAGTAAGGCCATCAACCGGACGAAGCTGGGCATCGGCGAGAAGCAGCGGGCCTTCCAGCGACTGGACAGGATGAGGACGGGATAAAAGTCACATACACCTCCCTGCCATCACGCCTAAGATACAATTAAGGGTATTTGCTAACCTACAATACCCCAATCCGCAGCAAGGAGAGTGTTACTATGCGCAAATTCAGCATTATCCTGGCCGCCGTGGCCGGCGTAGTCGTCCTCGCTTCCGTTGGCTTCCTCAGCGCCTGCGGCCCGGGCAGCGGCACCGTCCCGGGCGACGGCACCACCGTCACCCCGACCGCCACCGAACTGGAGAGTGTCGAGGTCAGGGAATACGAGGGCGAAAACCTTTCCTCGATTAACGATTTCCGGGAAAACTCCATCAAGGGCCCCCAGTACGTTGATATCGCTGATTACCAATTAGATGTCACCGGGCTGGTGGCGACGCCGGTATCCTTCACCTACGACGATGTCATCAACGACAACCCGGCCTATAAGAAAGTCGTCACGCTGAACTGCGTCGAGGGATGGTCGGTCAATATCCTCTGGGAAGGCTTCAAGGTCAACGATATCCTGGCCGTTGCCAGCCCCCTCCCCGAAGCCAAGACGGTCATCTTTCACGCCTACGACGGCTACACGACCTCCTTCCCCGTCGAGTACTTCGCGGACAACGACATCCTCATGGCTTATAAGATGAACGACGTCACCGTCCCGCCGGAGCGGGGCTATCCCTTTGTGCTGGTGGCCGAGAGCAAGTGGGGCTACAAGTGGATAAAGTGGGTAACCCAGATTGAGCTCTCCGACGACACCAACTACCGGGGCTACTGGGAGAGCCGCGGCTACTCCGACTCGGGCGACCTTGACAAGAGCTACTTTGATTAGGGGCGGCCTCACCCTTTGACACCCCTGCCGGAAAGCTGTTAATCTTTACTGGTAATAGCTTACGGGCAGGTGGTCAACATTAAGGCTCAAACCTCAGAAAGTAAAGTTGCCTTCCGCTGGAGCTATATCGCCCTGCCGCTGGCCTTTCTCGTCATCGCCGGGGCGCTGGCCGCCGGCTTTTACGCCCAGCTCCCCGCCACGCTGGCCTACCGCTTCTCCGACGGCGCCGCCGACACCTGGCTGAGCCGCGCCGCCCTGCTCACCTGGACGCTGGTACCGCAGGCGTTCTTCGCCCTGCTGGCCTACGGCATCGTCAGGGTCGTCCTGGTTAGTACGCGCTACTGGCCGGCGGATAATGCCCCCATGCGCGGCATCATCACCGTCATGGGCAACACCCTGGCCCTGCCCCAGATTATCCTGGCCTACGCCATGGTGGATATCTTCCTCTATAACATCTACGATATAAGGTTGATACCGCTCTGGCTCTTCGCCATCATCATCCTCGTCGCGGGCGGTGCCGTGCTGGCCGTCTTCTTCGCCCGGGGCATCCGCCACCTGCGCCGCCTCCGCGCCAGTACCGACCGGGAGGGAAATAAATGACCGCCAAACCAGGTAAAGTGACCATGGAGAAGCTCGTCTCGCTCTGCCAGCGGCGCGGCTTCATCTTCCCCTCCAGCGATATCTACGGCGGCCTGTCCGCCTGCTGGGACTACGGGCCGGTGGGCGTGGAGCTCAAGCGTAACGTCAAGGAGGCCTGGTGGCGGGCCAACGTACAGGGCCGCGACGACATGGTGGGGCTGGATACCAGCATCCTGATGAACCCCCGCGTCTGGGAGGCCTCAGGACACGTTACAAGTTTTTCTGACCCGATGGTAGAATGCAAAAATTGTCACCAGCGATTTCGTACAGACCAAGTGCTCGTAGGAGAAGTATCTAGTGGAAAAACATTTCTCGGCTATGCAAGTGGTCTTAGCAAGGAAGATTATGATAAAAACTGGTTAAAGGTATTATCTGAACATCCCAGGAAGTCGGGGAGAATGTTTCAGGTTCTGCCTCAAGAACCCAAGACACTTCAAGACTTTATTTCTGACACTAGCAAAATACCTTGTCCATTTTGTAATACAATAGGACAATTCACCGAGCCCCAGCAGTTTAACCTCATGTTCAAGACCTTCATCGGCCCGGTGGAGGACGCCGCCAGCGTCGTCTACCTGCGTCCGGAGACGGCCCAGGGCATCTTCGTCAATTTCCAGAACGTCCTCAACACCAGCCGCAAGCGCCTGCCCTTCGGTGTCGCCCAGATTGGCAAGGCCTTCCGCAACGAGATTACCACCGGCAATTTCATCTTCCGCTCGCGCGAGTTCGAGCAGATGGAAATTGAGTATTTCGTCAAGCCCGGCAGCGACGATGAATGGTTCGACTACTGGGTCAAGGAGCGCCTCGGCTGGTATCACGGGTTGGGTATCCGTAAGAAAAACCTGCGCCTCCGCGAGCACGGCCCGGACGAACTGGCCCACTACTCGCGGTGCTGCTCGGACATTGAGTACCACTTCCCGATGGGCTGGGCCGAGCTGGAGGGCATCGCCAACCGCGCCGATTACGACCTGAAGCAGCACATGGAGTACAGCGGCAAGGGCCTGACCTACCTCGACGAGGACACCAACCAACACATCGTCCCCCATGTCATCGAGCCGTCGGCCGGGGTCGACCGGACGGTGCTGGCCATCCTCTGCGACGCCTACGACGAGGAGCCGGACAAGGACGAGCTCCGCGTCCTCTTCCACTTCCACCCCGATATCGCCCCGGTCAAGGTGGCCGTGCTGCCCCTCAGCCGCAAGGAGAACCTGGCCGCCTGCGCCAAGGACGTCTACGCCAGCTTGAGGCCGTGCTTCGCCACCCAGTACGACGATACCCAGAGTATCGGGCGGCGCTACCGCCGCCAGGACGAGCTGGGCACGCCCTACTGCGTCACGGTGGACTTTCAGTCGCTGGAGGACAACATGGCGACGATTAGAGAGCGCGACACCATGAACCAGATACGCGTGCCCACCGCCGTGCTGGCCGAGACACTGGCGAAAAAGCTCGCCGGGGAGGATATATTTGTGCTGCCGGAGGGCGGGATTATCTGGAAGCAGGAGGGCACGGAGGGCTAAATCAATGCCCGTTAGACCAGCGCCGTACCATCATTACCCCCCGAAAGGAGCGCGAACTTGAACCCCGGTCTGATGAGGGCCGTCATCGTCGTCCGCGTGGCCCTGGTATTCTATTCCATCGGCGCCATCACCGAGCAGAGAAAAGCCGCCATCTCGCGGCGGGTGCTCTTTTTCCTGACGGTGGGAGTGCTGCTGGATATCACCTCCACGACCCTGATGATTATCAATTCCTCCAACATTCCCCTCACCGTCCACGGCATCCTCGGCTATACGGCCTTACTCGCCATGCTCATTGATAACGTCCTGGTCTGGCGGCACTGGTTGAAAAATGGCGACGCCCGGGTGCCGCGCAGCCTGCACCTCTATACCCGCTTTGCTTATAGCTGGTGGGTTATCGCCTACATCGCTGGGGCCATCATTGCCAGTGTAATTTGACCGGGGCTCTGGCCCGGAGATATGTCCCCACACCCCAAGGGGGAGTAGCCTGCGGAGAGGGGTGCTAACCCCTCTCTAAAACAACTCCCCCTCTCCTGCGGAACGCCTCGTCAGGAGAGGGGGACACAGGGGGTGAGGTCAATAAATCCTAAATACAAAGCCGTCATCTTTGACCTCTTCGGTACGCTGATTGATAAGCTCTCCTTACGGGAACATCGAAAGATACTGGAGCAAATGGCGTCAATCATCGCCGCGCCGCCGGGGGACTTCAAGCAGTTATGGTTTGATACCTTTGATGAGCGTGGTCTGGGGATTTTCCAGAGCCTAGAGGCCAACATTGAGTATATCTGCCAAAAACTCGGACTGCGCCCTGGTAAGGCCAAAATCGCCCTCGCCTCACAAATTAACATTCAATATACGGCCCGCGCTATGAAACCCCGCCTTTACGCCACCGAATTACTGCCACGCCTGAAATCAGACGGGTATAAGACAGGGCTTATCACCAACTGTGGAGCCGAAGTCCCTAAGATAATTAGCGATATACCTTTTGCCGCGTTTCTTGACGTAGCCGTGTTCTCCAGTTTAGAAGGTGTGCAAAAGCCCGACCCGCGCATTTATCAATTGACCGCCGAGAGACTCTCGGTAAAACCGGAGGAGTGCCTTTACATCGGAGACGGGGATTGCCACGAGCTTAGCGGCGCTTTACAGGCAGGTATGCACCCTGTTTTAATCCGTAATCCCGATGAGGACATAACCGACGTGCACCGGGTTGACTTTGAGGCAGACGAATGGGACGGCCCGGTAATATCATCATTAAAGGAAGTCCTGAATTATCTTGAATAACAAGGTGCTAGATGAAATACAGAGCCGTTATCTTTGACCTCTTCGGCACGCTGATAGAAAACTTCTCCCGCGCCGAATACGCCGCCGTCTTTGCCGAGATGGCCGGAATACTCGCCGTCCCGCCCGATGCGTTCCTGGCCGCCTGGGCGGCCGAATTCGATAAGCGCGCCACCGGCGTTTACCCCACCACCGCTGCAGCCATCAAAGACATCGCCGCCCGCTTCAACCCGGCCGTCACCGAAGACCAGATAGAAGAGGCCACCCGCATCCGGCTGGCCTATACCGAGCGCTCCTGCGTGCCGCGATAGGGCGCCATCGCGGTCCTGAAACAGTTGAAGGCTGCCGGACTCAAGACCGCCCTCATCAGCGACTGCACCGGCGAGATACCCTACATCTGGGGGAGCACCCCCTTCGCCCCGCTTTTCGACGTCACGGTATTTTCCTGCATTGCCGGCATCAAGAAGCCCGACCCGCGCATCTACCGGCTGGCCACTGACGAGCTGGGGGTCGCGCCGGAGGACTGTCTCTACATCGGCGACGGCTCGTCCCGCGAGCTTACCGGGGCGCGGGCGGTGGGAATGCATCCCGTCCTCATCCGCGTGCCCGACGAGAGCGACGACGCCCACCGCATCGATGCCGAGAGCCGGACGTGGCGAGGTGCCGTCATCAATTCGCTCGACGAGGTGCCGGGACTGCTCAGCCGGCCGCCAGGGCGATGAGCAGCAGGGCGATGAAATTATTGAGGACATGGATGATGATGGTGCTCCACAGCGAGCCTGTCTTGAGACGCACGATGCCCATGACAATCCCCATCACCAGGATTTCGCCCATGCCAACCAGGTCGTACTGGATATGCAGCATCGCCCAGCCCACCGAGGTCAGCACGATGGCCCCGACGGCGCCGACCCGCGACTGACGGAACCCCTCGAAGAGGAAGCCCCGGAAAAAGACCTCCTCGAAGAGCGGCCCCACCAGCACCACGGTAATCCAGAGCAGTGCCGGCCAGACGCTCGTGCCGTACATGTCCAGGTCGACCTCGGCAGCGGCCGACCGGTCCAGAAAGACGTTCACCAGTGCCGTAAAGGCGATAATGCCCGCCGTGGCCGCCACCGCTACCGCGGCCGTCCGCACGCTGAAGCTACGCAGGCCCAGATACTCGGCGATGCTGGCCCGCCCCCGGGCCCTTATCATGAGGAGGATAAACCCACCGCCGACTACGGCCGAGGCGATAACAGATAGGGACGTGATGAGGCCCGTGTGGGAGAGTATCGCTTCCTCAACGGCTTTGTAGATTGCCTCGAACTCCGGGGGGCCACCCCCCGCGCGCAGGGCGGGCACCACCGTAACGAAGGTAAAAATGACCGCCACCACCGTCTGCGCAATCAGGAAAATCACCGTGGTAGCCACGCCCAGACCGAAGGTAGGCCAGAAGCCCCAGACGCGCTTTTCCGGGGCGGCCGGGGCCGGCGGCGTATCCATCATCACCATATGTCCAACAGTATAGCCTATTGCCGCCCCACCGCAAAGCTAAAGCCAGCGCGAGGCCGTCTGATTGATGTAAAATCACCGGCCGGTTATAATTGAAGGGTGAAAATCGTCCACTTCGCCGACCTGCACCTCGGCATCGAGAACTACGGGAAACTCGATCCGGCCACCGGCCTCTCCTCGCGCCTAGGCGACTTCCTGGCCACCTTCGACGAACTGGTGGACTACGCCCTGGAAGAAAAGGCCGACCTTGTCCTCTTCTGTGGCGACGCCTACAAGACCCGCGAGCCCGGCCAGACGCCGCAGCGCGAGTTCGCCCGGCGCATCAACCGCCTCGCCGCCGGCGGCATTCCCGTCTTCCTGCTCACCGGCAACCACGACGTTCCCAACGCCAGCTGGCGGGCCACCGCCACCGAAATTTTCGATACCCTGGCCATTAAAAACGTCACTGTCGCCAACCGGCCGGATGTCTATAAAATAGAAACGGCCGCCGGCCCCCTCCAGATTGCCGCCCTGCCCTGGCTGCGGCGCAGCGCCCTGCTCCGCCGCGAGGACATCAAGAACCTCAACCTGGAAGAGGTCAAAGAACGGATGCAGGAGGCCCTGACCCGGGCTGTCGCCGACCTGGCCGCCCGGCTTGACCCCAACCTGCCCGCCGTGCTGGCCGCCCACGTCTGGGTAACCGGCGCCAGGGTCGGTTCGGAGAGCCTGATGGCCATCGGCCAGGAGCCCGCTATGCTCCTGAGCAACATTGCCCTGCCCGCCTTCGATTACGTCGCCCTGGGGCATATCCACAAGCACCAGGTGCTGGCCGAAAAGCCCCCGGTGGTCTACGCCGGCAGTCTGGAGCGGGTGGACTTCGGCGAGGAGAACGATGAAAAGGGCTTCTGCGTGGTGACCATCACGGCCGACCCCGCCACCGGCCAGCGCCAGACCTCTTTTGAGTTCCACCCCGTCAACGCCCGCCGCTTTCTCACCATCAAGGCCACCCCCACCGCCGATGACCTTGACCCCACCGCCACCGTGCTTAAAGCCATCGCCGGAGAGGGAGATAAGGTGAAAGACGCCATCGTGCGGCTCAACATCACCCTGCCGGCGGAACTGGCCGGGCAGCTCCGCGACGGCGAAATCCGCGAGGCGCTCAAGGAGGCACATACCTTCAGCGTCGCCCGTGAGCTGGTGCGGGAGGCGCGCTCGCGGCTGGGCAGCCGCACCGCCGAGGAGATTACCCCCCTGGATGCCCTCAAGGCCTACCTGGAGGCGCAGCAGGTCTCCCCGGAGCGGCAGAAGGTCTTGCTGGAGTACGGGCAAAAGCTCATCGAGGGCGAGGAGGAAGCGGCGGCTTAGCCCGCAGGTTTTCCCCACCACTCCCCTCTTAGTGATCTATTCCCACCCTAGCCACCCTCGCACCATCAGCAGCTTAGCCCGTAGTTCTTCCTCTCCTCCCCTAAAGGGGAGTAGCCAGCGGAGAGGGTCGGCGGCCCCACATATAAAAACGGGGTGTTTAAGAGGGGCGAAGCCCCTCTTTTCTCAATAAAAATCCCCCTCTCCAAACAGAATATCAAAGGTCTTTCCTGATGCAGAGTTTGGAGAGGGGGACAAAGGGGGTGAGGTATAGACTACAACCGAAACTGCTCGCTCCCCTTAAAATCCAGAATATTCAGCCGCAGCTGCTTCTTACCGCCCCAGCTGTCTATCTCCAGGTTATAGACAATATCCAGCCGCGGCGCCTTCAGTTCTTCCTGATGGTTGGCCAGCCGGAAGGCCACCGCGTCCCAGGTAGTGCCGCCCTGCCGCAGTTTGAAGCGCAGGTGCTCCCCGCTATTACCCATCGTGCGCTGCTCCACCACCTCCACCCCCTCGCTCAAAAAGACCGGCACCGGATTGCCGTTGCCGAAAGGGGCCAGTTGCTGCGTCATGGGGAAGGTATCCCCGCCGAGCTGGGGCAGGCTGATGCGGGCGTCGATATCCAGATGGGGCCGCAGCTCCACGCCGGCTAACTCCCCGGCGGCCAGGGCGGACAATCCCTCCTCCAGCCGGGGCAGGTTCTCCGTGGGCAGGGTGAAACCCGCCGCGGCAGCGTGCCCGCCGTAGCGGGTGAAAAGGGGCCCGAAGTGGTGGAGGGCGGCGATAATATCAAACTCGGGGATAGAGCGGCAGGAGCCGTGCGAGACAGTCCCGGCGGTATGGACGACGATGGCCGGTCGGTAGAACTCCTCGACGAGACGGCTGGCCACCAGCCCGGCGACACCGAGGGGGTACTCTTTATCAGCAGTGAGCAGTAGCGGCGGCAGCCCCCGGGCGATGACCGCCTCGCGGGCCCGGGCCAGCGTGGCCGTGGTCAGGCGCTGGCGCTCCCCGTTCTTACGGCAGAGCCACTCCGCCAGCCGCTGCGCCTCGTCGGGCGAATCCGTCACCAGCAGGTTATAGCCGGTCAGCCCGTCGGCCAGCCTGCCGGCGGCGTTGAGGCAGGGGGCGATAATCCAGCCGATGCTATCGGCCTCCAGCGAGCCGACCTCCAGCCGCGCCTGAGTTATCAGTTCCCGCAGGCCCAGGCAGGGGCAGGTATTCAGCTGTTTCAGACCCTCTTTGATAAGGTAGCGGTTTTCCCCCAGCGGCGGCGACATATCGGCGATGGTGCCGATGGCCACCAAATCGGTCGCGGCGAGGACATCATCCAGCTTCCGTCCCAGATTTAAGTAGAGCGCCTGGAGGAGCTTGAAGGCCACGCCGACCCCGGCCAGCTGGTTGAAGGGATAGGCGGAATCCTTGAGCTTGGGGTCAACGACGGCCACGGCCTCGGGCAGTTCGTCGAGGGGGCTGTGGTGGTCGGTGATGACGATATCCAGCCCGGCCTGCCCGGCCTTTTTCACCTGGGGGGCATCGGTGACACCGCAGTCCACGGTGACGACCAGAGTGGCACCCCGCTCCTGGAGGCCCTTGAGGGCGGCGGTGGCCAGGCCGTGACCTTCCGTCTGGCGGTGGGGGATATAAGGGATAGCCTTACCGCCCAATGCAGCCAGCCCCTGCACCAGCAGGGCGGTGGCGGTGATGCCGTCGGCGTCGAAGTCCCCGTAGACGGCGATGGTCTCGCTGGAGAGGAGGGCGCGGTAGACGCGGGCCACGGCGGCGGCCATGCCGGGGAGGAGGAAGGGGTCGCCCAAGAGGCTGGCGTCGCTGGCGAGGAAACCGGCGAAATCCTCCGGGCGGGTGATGCCGCGGTTATAAAGCAGCTGCACCAGCAGCGGCGGGTAGCCGCCGGCCCCCTCCGGCCGGTCGGCGACCGGCGGCAGCAGGTTCCAGCGGCTATGGCTCAAGCTCAGGCCTCAGTGTATCTCCTCAGGACGAGTACCGAATTATGCCCCCCGAAGCCGAAGGAGTTGGTTAGGGCGGTCTTTACCTCGGCCTTGCGGGCGGTATTGGGCACGTAGTCCAGGTCGCAGTCCGGGTCGGGGTATTCGTAGTTTATCGTCGGCGGGATGACGCCCTTGAGGATGGTCATGATGCAGATGGCCGGCTCGATGGCCCCGGCGCAGCCAATCATGTGCCCCGTCATCGACTTGGTGGAGCTGATGGGCACCTGGTAGGCGTAGTCGCCGAAGACGGCCTTGACGGCCTTGGTCTCCATGGCGTCGTTGAGCTGGGTGGAGGTGCCGTGGGCGTTAATGTAGTCGATATCGGTGGGCTGGAGGCCGGACTTCTTCAGGGCGCTCTGCATGGCCCGGGCGGCACCGTCGCCGCTCTCCAGCGGCTGGGTCACGTGGAAGGAGTCGGAGGTGGCCCCGTAGCCGAGGATTTCGGCCAGGATTCTGGCATTGCGCTTCCGGGCGTGCTCCAGGCTTTCCAGGACAAGGATGACGGCGCCCTCGCTCATGATGAAGCCGTCGCGCTCTTTATCGAAGGGGCGGGAGGCCTTCTGAGGGGCGTCGTTGCGGGTGGAGAGGGCCCTGAGGGACGTAAAGGCGGTGATACCCAGGGGGTTGATGATGGACTCGGTGCCGCCGGCAATCATGACGTCGGTATCGCCGCGGGTGATGAGCTCGTAGGCGACGCCGATGGCGTCCGAGCCGGAGGAGCAGGCCGAAGTGGTGCAGAAGTTGGGCCCGCGCACCCCCAGGGCGATGGATATCTGGGCGGCGGCGATATCGGCAATCATCATCGGGGCCAGAAAGGGGCTGACGCGGTCGGGGCCCTTCTCGATAAGGACACGCGCCTGCTCGAAGAGTGTCCCCAGGCCGCCGATGCCGCTGCCCACGAAGACGCCGATGTCGTCCTGATTGGCCGCGTCGATTTTCAGCCCCGCGTCCCGGACGGCCTGGTAGCCGGCGGCCACCGCCAGTTGGGCGAAGCGGTCCATGCGGCGGGCGTCCTTGTGGTTGATGTATTCTCCCGGGTCGAAGCCCTTGACCTCGCCGGCGAAGCGGGAGGCCATCTTGGCGGCGTCGAAGAGGGTGATATAGTCAATGCCGGACTTACCGGCGATGAGACCTTCCCAGGTGCTGGCCATGTCTTTACCGAGTGGGGTCATCGCCCCGATGCCGGTGACGACAACTCTCTTTAACTGGTTGTTAATTACAGTAACCTCCTTGTTGTTACACCGATGGAAAAAGGACGAACTGCGTGAGGAGTCTAACTATTGTAAGCACATTCGGGGACTATTTTCAAGCCTGAAATACGCCTATCTATCGCCCAGCACGGCCACGCCGATAACGCGCGGCCCCACGTTGGTGCCGATGACCGGGCTCACCTTGGCGCGGTGGATGCGCTCGGTGGGGAAGAGCTCGCCCAGGCGCGCCACGAAGGCATCGGTCTCCTCCGGGGTAGTGGCGTCCTCCACCGCCAGCTCCTCGATGCGGGCGAAGCCGGCCACGAAATTATAGAGATACTCGATAGCCTTGCGCCGCGAGCGCTCCCGCCCGAAGGGGAAGACCTCCCCGTCCTTGATGCCCAGGATGGGGTTGATGCCCAGCATCGAGCCCATCAGGGCCCTCGCCTTGCCGATGCGCCCGCCGCGCTGGAGGTACTCCAGGGTATCGAAGGCCAGGCGCATCTCCACCCGCGGGATATTGGCCGCCACGAGCCTGACCAGCTCGTCCAGGGTGGCGCCCTCGCGGGCGGCCCGCGCCGCGGCGATGGCCAGCAGGCCCTCGCCCATCATGGCGAACTGCGAATCGAGCACCTTCACCCGGCACCTTTTCTCCAGGCTCTCCACCGCCTTGAGGGCCGCCTCGCCGGTGGCGCTGAGCTTGCGCGAGATGGTGAGCACCAGTATCTCGTCGGTCGCTTCGGCCAACTTATGATACAGCTCGATGAAGGCCTGGATGGGCGGGGTGGAGGTGGTGGGCAGCGCCCGGCACTCCTCCAGCTTGCGGTAGAAGTCCTCGGTGGAGAGGTCGATGCCGTCGCGGTAGATTTCCTGGCCGAAGACCACGTTGAGGGGGACGACGGTGATGCCCAGCTTATCGGCCACGGCCGGCGGTATATCGGAGACGCTATCGGTAACGATTTTGACCGGCATTATTTCTTCTCGGTTTCGAGCACCGTAACGGCCAGGGCATTGGGGCCGGAATACGTCCCGATGACGGGGCTGATGACCGAGCGGTAGATACTCTCCCTGGGCACGACGCTACTGAGGCGCTCCACCAGCTTATCGGCATCATCAGGGGTGGTGGCATGCTCCACGGCCAGACCTTCGATAGCGGGGAAGCCGGTGGCGAAATTATACAGGTAGTCGAGCCCCGCGTGCAGGGAGCGCACCCGGGTCATCGGGGCCATTTCGCCTTCCCGCACGGTGAGTATCGGCTTGACCGACAGCATCGAGCCCAGCAGACCCTGGGCCTTGCCGATGCGCCCGCCCTTGGCCAGGTACTTGAGGGTATCAAAATAGGCTATCAGATGCGAGCGGCCTATCGCCCGGCGGGTGATGTCGGCGGCCTCGTCCAGGTTGGCCCCGGCCTTGACGGCATTGGCGACGGCGATGACTATCAGCCCCATGCCCATGGCCACCTTGAGCGAATCGATTACTTCGACGCGGCACTTCGCCTTGAGCATCTGCTTGGCCTGCGTGGCCGACTGATAGGTGCCGCTGAGCTTGGAGGAGACGACGATGACCAAAATCTCGTCGGTCTCCTTGGCCAGCCGGTCGTAGACCTGGATAAAGTCGTTGGGGGTCGGCTGCGTCGTCGATGGCAGCTTGCTTTCCGTCACCAGGCGGCGGTAGAACTCCTCGCTGGTTATCTCCACCCGGTCGCGGTAAATTTTCTCACCGAAGCGCACGTAAAGCGGCACCACCGTGACCCCCAGCTCTTCGGCCAGGTCGCTGGTGATATCGGATAGAGTATCGGTAACGATTTTTACTGCCATTGTCGTTTACCGCCTTTCTATTCCACGGATATGATATAGCTGTAATGAGGCTGACCGCCCCGGATTACCTCCAGCTGCAGCTGCGGATAGCGCCCGGTGAGGTCGGCGCCGATGCTCTCGGCCTCGGCCGGGTCGGCGTCCTCACCGTAGTAGATGGTGACCACCTCGGCTTTGTCCAGCTCCAGCCGGGAGAGCAGCTGATTGACGACATCCTGATTGCTATCGCCCACGGCGATGAGCTTGCCATCGAACAGGCCGATGGGCTGTCTCCGCTTGATTTTGAGTCCGTTTATCTTGGTGGCCCGCACCGAGCGGGTGACCTCGATGGTCTTGACCGAGGCCATGGCCTTTCCCATTATCTCGGCGTTGGCCTTGAAGTCGGCTTCGTAGTCAAAGGCCAGCAGCGCCGCCACGCCCTGGGGTATCGAGCGGGTGGGCACCACCTTGATTTTCTTCTCGGTGAGGGCCTGCACCTGCTCGGCGGAGGCGATGATATTCTTGTTATTGGGCAGGATGATGACCTTATCCGAATAGGTGGACTCCACCGCCTGAAGGATGTCCTTGGTAGAGGGATTCATCGTCTGCCCCCCGGGCACCACCGCGGTGGCCCCCAGGCTGCCGAAGATGTCCGTGAGGGCGTCGCCGGCGGCCACGGCAATGACGGCGGTATCGGTGGTGGGCATCCGCTCTTTCTGCATCTCCAGAAAGTCCTGGTGCTGCTCGTCCATGTTGCGGACGCTGACCTGGTGCATTGTCCCCAGGCGCGTCACGAAGCGCATCACCGCACCGGGGTCGAGGGTATGGATATGGATGCGCACCGCCGCTTCGTCCCCGACGACGATGAGGGACTCGCCTTTCTTTTCCAGGCGCTTGCGGATGACCTCCGGCTCCAGCTTCTCCCCCTTAAGGAGGAACTCGGTACAGTAGCCGTAGGGCACCTCGTCCACGCCGGCTGTCTGCGTCAGCGAGGCGGTATAGGGCAGGTCGCTGACGATTATCTGGGGCTTCCTGAGCCGCATCAACTCCGTCTCCCCTCTCAGGAAGCGCAGCGCCCCTTCCAGTATCGTGTAGAGGCCCTGCCCCCCGGCGTCAACCACGCCGGCGTCCTTGAGCACCTTGAGGAGTGAGGGCGTCCGCTCCACCGAAGTGGCGGCGGCATTTACGGTGGCCTCCAGTACGGCGATGATGTCCTGGTTGCCTCCGTCGACCTCCTTGCGGGCGGCGGCGGCGGCGTCTTTCATCACCGTAAGCATCGTCCCCTCAACGGGGTTGCTCACCCCTTTGTAGGCGATGGTGGCCGCGGCCTCCAGGGCCCCGGCCAGGTCTTCGGCGGTAAACTTCTCCTTGCCCTTGAGCCCCTGGGCCAGGCCGCGCCATATCTGCGAGAGAATGACGCCGCTGTTGCCGCGGGCGCCCATCAGGGCGCCCTGGGCCATCGCCTGGGCCACGCCGGCGGACGAATGGTCGGGGGCGCGGTAGGCCTCTTCCATGGTGGAGCGCATGGTGAGCATCATGTTGGTGCCCGTATCACCGTCCGGCACCGGGAAGACGTTGAGGGCGTCTATTTCGGCGGAGCTTTTCTCCAGCCAGGAGGCGGCCGCGGCGAACATGTCCCGCAGCTCCTGCCCGGCGATTGTTTTAGCTTGACTCATCGAACACCGTCCTTACTAGAATGGTGGTGTTATACCTTGCCAATCTTGACCCATTATGTTACTATTATTTGGAGATTATTGCAATATTTTCCCCGGAAAATCGAAAGGGTAATAGCTTGAAATGCGATTTATGCGGCAAGACGCCGCAGTTCGGTCATAATGTCAGCCATTCCAAGCGCCGTACCAACCGGCGCTGGACGCCTAATATCCATCCCGCTACCATTGTCATCGACGGCCAGACCAAGAAGCTCAATCTGTGCACCCGCTGCCTGCGCAGTCAGCACAAGCCGGCCCGGGTTTAGCGCCTCCTTACACCTAGTTAGACTGCCGGCGGGACATTTAAGCCCCGCCGGTTTTATCATTCCTTTATTATACCATTTTAGGCCAGCTGGCGGCGCCGGCTGATAACCATGCTCAGGGCCAAGCCTGCTACCAGGTAGATGGTCATGCCCCAGCAGGCCATGCCGATGGACAGCGGTTTGTAGTTCTCTATCAGCCTCTCCATGCCAGGCCCGCCAATCCCGCCAAAACCGGCCATGAACGTCTCCAGCCCGCCGTAGACCAGGGCGATGGCGTCGCCGCCGGCGGAGAGGATATACCAGTACTCGTTGCCGGTAAAGCTCAGCACGCTCTCCAGGATGCCGCTGACCACCCAGACGAAGACGAGCGTCATCACTGTGGCCCCCATCGAGCCGCGCGATATGGCGCTGAAGAAGAAGGTCATCGAGAGCACGCCGGCGGCGAAGAGCAGGCAGATTCCGAAGGACTCCAGCATCTCGATGGGCACTTCCCCGTAGATCACCAGCAGGGAAACGGCGCTGATGATGTAGCTGACGATAATCATCATCGTTACGGCGATGAAGCTGGCGATGTACTTGCCGCTCCACAGGGTCATCCGCTTGATGGGATTGGTGAAGAGGAGGAAGCCGGTCTTGCCCTCGTACTCGCCGGCGATGGCGTCCCCGGCGAAGAAGACGGCGCCGATAGCCGCCAGCGAGGGACCGGCGCTGAGCATGGCCGCCATGACCATGGCGCTGCTGGGATAGCCGTCGCGCAGCACCGGGATGAGGATGAGCACCAGCGCCTCCACCAGGACGGCGATGCCCAGGATAACGTAAAGGCGCTTGCGGCGGATGTGCTTGAGGAACTCGTAGTTGATGACAATGCCCAGTTTATCTAACTCACTCAAGGGAACCTCCCGTTAGCTGAAGGTAGGCTTGCTCCAGCGACTTGTATTTCTTCTTTAGCGACTTGATGCTGTCGTAAGCAAGCAGCTGCCCGTTATTGATAATGGCTACCTGGCTACATATCTGGGTGACCTCGACCAGCTGGTGCGAGGCGAAAAAGACCGACTTCTCCTTGCCGGCGTCCTCGATTATCTCCCGGAACTCCACCACGCCCCGCGGGTCAAGGCCCAGGCCCGGCTCGTCGAGGATGAGTATCGGCGGGTCGTGCAGCAGGGCCTGCGCCAGACCCAGACGCTGCTTCATCCCCCGCGAGAACTTCTCTATCTTGACCCTGGCCCACTTCTCCAGCTTGACGAGGGCGATAACCTCTTTAATCCGTCGGGGCAGGCCATCGCCCTTCATCCCCCGCAGCTTGCCGAAGTAGTTCAGGGTGTCCTCCGGGGTGAGGTAAGAATAAAACTCCGGTGTCTCGATAATAGCCCCGATGCAGGAAAGGGCCCGCTCCGGGTCTTGGGTGATATCGATGCCGTCGATGTAGGCCTTGCCCGAAGAGGGGCGGATGAGGCCGCAGAGTATCTTGAGGGTGGTGCTCTTGCCGGCGCCGTTGGGCCCCAGCAGGCCAATATTCTCCCCGAGCGGTACCCGCAGATTAAGCCGGTCCAGGGCGAGGAACTTGCCGTAGTACTTGGTCAGGTTTTCAATGACAATCGGTTCGTTCATACTTTCAACTTCAGTACGACCCTTGTTGAGGGTCTTCCCCTTTCATAATTTATTTACCCGATTTACCGGCGATGGCTGCCCGGGCGGCCGCCAGTGCCCGCTTGACCCGCCCCGGCGCCGTGCCGCCGGCGACATCACGGGCGGCCAGGGAGGACGCCACCGTTATCTGCAACACATCCTCACCAAAGTGCGAGGAGAACTGTTTATATTCTTTTATGTCAAGCTGGCTAAAGTCCTTACCCTTTTCCAGGGCATAGCTCACCAGCTTGCCGACGGCCTCGTGCGCCGCGCGGAAACTCTCCCCCTTTTTGACGAGGTAATCGGCCAGGTCGGTGGCCAGAATATAGCCCCGCCCCGCCGCCGCTTGAGCCGTCGCCGCATTGACCTGTAACGTCCGCACCATCCCCGCGAAGACCTCCAGCGTCGGCAGCAGGATATCCACCGCCTCGAAGAGGACGGCTTTGTCCTCCTGCATATCGCGGTTGTAGGCCAGCGGCAGCCCTTTCATCATCGTCAGCAGGGCCGTCAGGCCGCCGTAGACGCGCCCCGCCCGACCGCGGGCCAGCTCGGCCACGTCCGGGTTCTTCTTCTGGGGCATGATGGAGCTACCGGTGGCGTAGGCGTCGTCGAGGGTAATGAAGCCGAACTCCGCCGTAGACCAGAGCACGATTTCCTCGGCCAGGCGGGAGAGGTGCATCATCGTCAGGGCCGCCGCCGCCTGATATTCAATAACGAAATCGCGGTCGGACACGGCGTCGAGGCTGTTGGCACTTATCTTACTGAAACCCAGCTCTTTAGCCAGAAACTCGCGGTCAATATCGTAAGCCACCCCGGCCAGGGCACCGCTGCCCAGCGGCAGGACGTCGGCGCGCTCAAAGCAACCGTTAAAGCGGGCGATATCGCGCTGCAGCATCTCGAAATAGGCCAGCAGGTGGTGGGCCAGCAGCACCGGCTGGGCCACCTGTAAATGCGTGTAGCCGGGGATAATCACCTCAATATTGGCCTCGGCCAGGTCGAGGAGGGCCGCCTGCAGCCCCCGGATGCCACCGGTGGTAGCCGTCACGGCCTCCTTGACGAAGAGACGCAGGTCCAGGGCGACCTGGTCGTTGCGGGAGCGCGCGGTGTGGAGCCTGCGCCCCGCCTCCCCGCAGAGCTCGATGAGGCGGGCCTCAACGGCCATGTGGATGTCTTCCATCTCATCATTGAAGGCGAACTGGCCCTGCTCTATCGCATTCTGGATAGTCGCCAGCCCGTCGGTGATTTGTTTGGCCTCGTCATCGGTAATGATGCCCTGCCTGGCCAGCATTTTAGCGTGGGCAATCGAGCCGGCGATGTCCTGGCGGTAGAGGCGGCGGTCGCAGGACAGCGAGGCGGTGTAGGCCGCCACGCGCTTATCGGCCGGCTTGCTGAATCTACCGCGAATGTGGCTCATCGTCTAGTCTTCCCCGGCCTCTTCCGGCCCGAGGATACCCAGCGGCGCCTCCTTATCTTTGATTAGCTGATGCTGCGCCTGCGTCCGGACGGGCAGGCCCCAGAGGTGGATAAAACCGGCGGCATCGGCGGGGTCGAAGGTATCGCCCTTGTCGTAGGTGGCCAGCCCCAGGCTATAGAGCGACCAGGGCGACTGGCGCCCGATGATGGTGATGGCCCCCTTGTAGAGCTTGACGCGGACGGTGCCGGTAACGTAGCGCTGCGAGCTGAGGATAAAGGCGGAGAGGTCGCGGTTGAGCTGGCTGAACCAGAGGCCGTCGTAGATAAGGTCGGCACACCGGGCGGAGACCTTCTCCTTGAAGCGCAGCTGGTCGCGCGACAAGGTCAGCGCCTCCAGCGCCTGGTGCGCCCGGACAAGGGTGATGGCCGCCGGGGCCTCGTAAATCTCGCGCGACTTGATGCCGACGACGCGGTCTTCGATGTGGTCGATGCGGCCCACGCCGTGCCATCCGGCGATTTCGTTGAGTTTCTGGATGAGGGGCATGCCGGCCATTTTCTTACCGTCGAGCGCCACCGGAACGCCCTTCTCGAAGCCTATCTCGATATACTGCGGCTTGTCCGGGGCGTCCTTGGGGTCTTGCGTCCAGGTATAGGCGTCGGCGGGGGGTTCGGCCCAGGGGTCTTCGAGGGCACCGCACTCGGCACTGCGCCCCCAGAGGTTCTCGTCGATGGAGTACGGGCTCTGCGCGGTGATGGGTATGGGGATGCCGTGCTTCTCGGCGTAGGCGATGGTCGCCTCGCGCGTCATCCCCCACTCGCGGGCGGGCGCCATGATTTTCAGCTGTGGGGCCAGGGCGTTGATGCCCACCTCGAAGCGCACCTGGTCGTTGCCCTTGCCGGTGCAGCCGTGGGCGATGGCCGCCGCCCCCTCCGCCACCGCCGTATCCACCAGCAGCTTGGCCATGAGCGGGCGGGAGAGGGCCGTGGCCAGGGGGTACTGGCCCTGGTAGAGGGCGTTGGCCTGGAGGGCCGGGAAGCAGAAGTACTTGACGAACATCTCCTTGGCGTCGATGACCTCGGCCTTGACGGCGCCCACCTTGAGCGCCTTCTGGCGTACCGCCGTGAAGTCCTTCTCGTTGCCAACGTCGATGGTCACGGCGACGACGTCCACGCGGCACTTCTCGTGCAGCCATCGGATGGCCACCGAGGTATCCAGCCCGCCGCTGTAGGCCAGGACGACTTTGTCCGACACTCCCTGCCTCCCTTATATCACTTTATAATGTATGGCTAATTCTTACTGACGAAATGCTCCTCCAGAAAGGCGACCACCTCGGCACTGACGCCGGGGTACTCCCAGGAATAGTCGTGCCCGGGGGCCTTGAGCCAGCTCAAAATATCGCCGGGGTTATCGTTCTTCACGCCGAACCACCCCTTGATGGTCGCCCATATCATGGCCGGCACGTTGCCGTAGCTGAAGGTATCGATGCCCTTGCCGTTGGAGTTCATCAAGAGCGTCCGCTCGTTGACCTCGGGCTTGTGCCAGAAAGGCGTGCCCGTCTGGATGGAGTAGACCTGGGGGTCGTCCTTGAGCAGGTCCATGGTCTTGCCCGTAATGACCGTGCCGGTGCTCTCGCCGGCCACGATGACACTCAGGTCGGGGATATGGTCGGTGAGGAACTCCACCCGCCTGGCCAGCTCGGCGGACTTCTGGGGGTAGCGGGCTACCGCCTCGGTAAACTCCTTAAAGCAGCCCAGGATGCCGCTAGAGGTGCGCCGGTAGTTGAGCACCAGCGAGCTGTAGCCCAGCTTGTCCAGCTGGCTCTTGATGCCGTCGAGGATAGAGGCCCAGCCGGGCGTCTCCTTGGTGAGGTTCCAGCCCCAGCCGCCGGAGTTGAAAAAGACGACGACGTCCTTTTCCCTAGCCTCCATATAGGTGGCAATCATCTGGTCAACGAAGCTCTTGAGCTTCTCCTGACTGTTGCCGACGAATTCGGAGGCGATGGCGACGGCGTCGTCGATGACGTTCTGCGGTACCAAGGAATAGTCGTAGGCCGTCAACCGGGGTTCCTGAATGCCGATGTCTATTGCCATACCGATCTCTGAACTAATTGCCGCCAGGCAGACCAGCACCAGCAGGGCCACCGCCGCCAGCAGGGCGAGGACACCCCCCTTGCCGATTCTCCTGAGCGCGGCTAACTTCGGTAACATTTTAACAATATTTACCAAACTTTGCCAGAGAAGACCTTATCCAGTATAGCGACGGCCTGGTCGACCTCGCTGCGGCCGATAATCAGCGGTGGCATAAGGCGGATGGCGTTGGGCTTGACCCGGTTGACGAGCAGGCCGTTCTCCAGGCAGGCCAGGAGCATCTCCTGGCCGATGTCGCTGGCAAATTCCACCGCCGCTAGCAGGCCGCGGCCGCGCACGTCGGTGATGAAGGAATATTTGGCCTTGAGCCCCTCCAGCGCCGGCATCAGGTAGCCGCCCACCTCGGCGACGTGGCGGGGCATGTCGTTGGCCAGGATATAGTCCATCACGGCGCAGGCGGCGGCGCAGGTGAGGGGGTTGCCAGCGAAGGTGGCGCCGTGGTCGCCCAGGGTGAAGACGGCGGCCGCCTCTTTGGCCAGCACCGCCCCGATGGGCACGCCGCTGCCCAGCCCCTTGGCCAGGGTCATGATGTCCGGCTCGACGCCGTAAAGCTGGTAGCCGAAGAGCGGCCCCAGGCGGCAGATGCCGGTCTGTATCTCGTCTAAAATGAGGAGGATGCCCTTCTCGTCGCACCACGCCCGCACCTTCTGGAGATAGTCGTCGGCGGGGACGTTGACGCCGCTCTCCCCCTGCACCGGCTCCAGCATCACGGCGCAGGTCTTGGCGGTGGTGGCCGCCTTGATAGCCGCGATATCGTCGTATTTCACGTTGACGAAGCCGGTGGGCATCGGCTCAAAAGGTTTATGGAATGTCGCCTGCCCGGTGGCAGCCGTCATCGCCAGGGAGCGCCCGTGGAACGAGCCGAGGGCGGTAATGACCTCGTAAGCGCCCTTGAGCTTGAGGGCGCCGTAGCGGCGCGCCAGCTTGACGGCGGCCTCGTTGGCCTCCAGGCCGGAATTGCCGATAAAGACGCGGTCGCAGCAGCTGTTCTCCACGAGGAGTCGCGCCAGCTGAATCTGGGGGACGGTATAGAACTGGTTGGAGGTCTGGATAAGGGTGCGCGCCTGCTGGGCCACGGCGTCGGCGACGACTTCCGGGCAGTGCCCCAGCGAGTTGACCGCCCACCCCCCGACGAAGTCGAGGTAGACCCGCCCCTTATCGTCCCAGACGCGCGCCCCCTCGCCCCGCACCAGCGTCACCGGCGTGCGCGCCACCACCTGCATGTAGTACTTGCTCTCCAGCTCCTGCCAGTTCTCCATCAGATTACCTTATTTATTTTGTCTCTCTGTACGGAAGAAATATCTATAATAACATGTTTTAAAATTATCTACCACTTATTTATGCAGGGTGGTGCCGCCATCGCCCCCGTCGAACTCCTTGAGCAGGGCGTGCGGGCGCCGCCCGTCGATGATGCGGGCCACGGCCCCGGCCTTGAGGGCCTTGAGGCTGGCATTCACCTTGGGTATCATCCCCCCGGCAATCACGCCGGAATTTATCATTTTTTCGGCCTCGGCGGCGGACAGTTCCGCTATCACCTCGCCGGACTTAGCCAGGATACCGGGCACGTCGGTGAGGAAGATGAGCCGGGCCGCCCCGAGGGCGGCGGCGATATCCCCGGCGATGGGGTCGCCGTTGATATTAATCAGGGCGGGGGCATCGTCGGGACGGTCTACCGCGTAGAGGCTGATGGGGGCGACGACGGGGACGAAGCCCGCTTGGAGCAGCGCCGTAAGCAGGGCGGTATTGAGGCGCACCGTCTCGCCCACGTAGCCCATCGCTTGACTCTTCTGCCGCCCTTCGATGAGGGCGCCATCGGCGCCGCTGATGCCCACGGCCCGCCCGCCGCCGACGTTGATGGCCGCGGCGATTTCCTTGTTGGCCAGGCCCGCCAGCACCGCCGTGGCCACCTCCAGGGTAGGCAAATCGGTGACACGCTCGCCGCGGACGAACTTGGTGGCGACGCCCTGTCGCTTCAGCCACTTGGTAACGGTGCTGCCGCCGCCGTGCACCACCACCAGCGGCTCGCCCCGCTGCTGGAGGGTGACGATATCCGCGATAGTGGTATCGCGCTGGCCGAAGGTGGCGCCGCCGAGCTTGATTACCGTCACGCCCTTCATAATGCTCCCGCCATGCCGTCAATCATGTGGTATAGTCGCTATTTATCGTGACATATTCCGGGGACAGGTCGCAACCCCAGGCCGTGGCCCCGGCCTGACCCATATTGAGGTTCAGCGTGATGGCAACCTCCGGCTCGTTGAGGCAGGCCACCGCCGCCGCCCTATCGTAAGGGTGCGGGCTGCCGCCCTTGACCAAGCAGATGTCGCCGAGGTGCAGCTCCAGCCGCGCCGCGTCCAGGGCGGCACCGCTCCGGCCCGCCGCCGCCACCACCCGACCCCAGTTGGGGTCGCTGCCGTAGACGGCCGCCTTGACCAGCGCCGAGCTGACGATAGTCCGGGCGACGCGCCGGGCATCGGCCAAACTGGCGGCGCCGGTCACGGTCACCTCGATGAGCTTGGTCGCCCCCTCACCGTCGCCGGCGATGGCGCGCGCCAGCCGGATACAAGCCATGTTGAGGGCCTCCTGAAAGGCGGCGGCTTGCCGGCTGCTGGCGGTAATCTCTTTACCTCCCGCTTTACCATTGGCCAGGATGAGTACCATGTCGTTAGTGGAGTTATCACCGTCGATGGAGACCATGTTGAAGGAGATAGCCACGGCTTTCTTGAGGGCTTTTTTGAGGAAACCCAACTCCACGTCCGCGTCCGTCGTCAGGAAGGCCAGCAGCGTGGCCAGGTCGGGGTGAATCATCCCCGACCCCTTGGCCATCCCCCCGATGGTGAAGCCGTCGGCTTTAACGGCTACTTCTTTAGGGACGGTGTCCGTGGTCATGATGGCCCGGGCCAGGTCGTGGCCGCCTTCACGGGATAGCTTTACTTTCGGGATAGCCGCGCCGATACGCGCCATGGGGAGCGGCACGCCGATGACGCCGGTCGAGGCCACCAGCACGTCCTCCGGTTTTAAGCCGAGTTGCTTGGCCGCCATCTCCGTCATGGCCGCAGCGTCGGCCAGGCCCGCCGCGCCGGTACAGGCGTTGCCATAGCCGCTATTCATCACCACGGCCCGGGCGGTGCCGCCCGCTAGCCGCCGCTGGTTGAGGAGCACCGGCGCCGCCTTGACCTTATTGGTGGTGAAGACGGCCGCGGCGCGGGCGGGGCTCTCGGAAAAGAGCAGGCCCAGGTCGAGCCGCCCCGGCGGGTCATATTTAATACCGGCGCTCACGGCGCCGGCCAGGAATCCCTCGGGCGCGGTAATCCCGCCGGAAGGGATAAACTCGGGCTGGGTTTTCATCTTATCAAAATATAGCATAATCCGGGGAGGCGGGCAATTTTCCCGGCCCTGAACAGACCTTGAATTTTATACCTGTTTAATGCTAAAGTTGTTACGGTGCGAGCCGTGCTAGTATTCAAGATGAATGCGGGA
The DNA here is from genome assembly GCA_034420195.1 of Dehalococcoidales bacterium. Taxonomy (GTDB): domain Bacteria; phylum Chloroflexota; class Dehalococcoidia; order Dehalococcoidales; family RBG-16-60-22; genus DAOUEH01. Next base: position 18,884 of record DAOULO010000006.1, on the reverse strand, counting down.
GGTAGCTGTCCTTTACTTTCTAAAGGATAGCTTTTTTATGGCCCATGACGGACACGATCAGGCTGACGATTGACGGTATCAACACGGAGGTAGAGAAGGGCACCACGGTGCTCCAGGCGGCCCAGGAGGCCGGTGTCTACATCCCCACCCTGTGCTACCACCCCAACCTGCCGCCCTACGGCGGCTGCCGGCTGTGTATCGTGGAGATTGAGGGGATGCGCGGCCTGCCCACCTCCTGCACCACCCCGGCCACTGACGGCATGAAGGTCACCACCAACACGCCCCGCCTCCAGGAGCTGCGCCGCTCCTTCCTGGAGCTCATCCTCATCGAGCACCCCAACGCCTGCCTCACCTGCCACCGCCGCCAGCGCTGCGGGCCCTACGATATCTGCCTGCGCCACGTGGGCGTCACCGAGCGCTGCGTCGCCTGCCCCAATAACGAGCAGTGCGAATTGCAGTACATCGTCGACTACATCGGGATGAAGGAAGTGCCCCTGCCCTACCATTATAAAGACCTGCCGGTGGACTACGCGCGCGAGCCCCTCATCAAGCGCGACTACAACCTCTGCATACTCTGCGGGCGCTGCGTGCTGATGTGCGCCGAGGTGCGCGGTATCGGGGCGGTTAGCTTTATCAACCGCGGCTTCGAGACGGTGGTCGGCACCGCCTACGACCGTCCCCTGCAGGACTCCGGCTGCCGTTTCTGTGGTGCCTGCGTCGAGGTCTGTCCCACCGGCGCCCTGATGGACGCCGGCGCCGAATACCTTCCCGAGCGTGTCCCGGAGGAGCTTTCGGTGCCCTGCCAGTACGCCTGCCCGGCGAGCATCAATGTGCCGCTTTACGTCTATCTCATCGGCGAGGGCAAGTACCAAGAGGCCCTGGCCGTTATCCGCGAGAAAGTCCCCTTCCCCGGGGTGCTGGGGCGCGTCTGCATCCACCCCTGCGAGGAGGCCTGCCGGCGGGCCGCCCTCAACGAGCCCATTTCGATAAGGTTCATGAAACGCTTTGTGGCCGACCGCGATAGCGGCGCCTGGAAGAAATACTCCCGCCACCTGCCCAGGACGGATAAAAAGGTGGCCATCGTCGGCTCGGGGCCGGCGGGGCTCACCGCCGCTTTCTACCTGGCCAAGGCCGGGCACGCCGTCACCGTCTACGAGCAGTTTTCTAAAGCCGGCGGCATGATGCGCGTCGGCATCCCGGACTACCGCCTGCCCCCGGAGGTACTGGACGCCGAAATCGCCGTTATCCAGGAGGCGGGCGTGGATATTAGGCTCAACACCCGCATCGAGTCCGTCGACGACCTCTTCGAGCAGGGCTACGACGCCGTTTTCCTGGGGCCGGGGGCCCACCGCGGCATGCCCCTGGGCGTGGCGGGGGACGACCTCCCCGGCGTCTACGACGGGGCCTCCTTCCTGCGCGACGCCAACCTGGGCGTTAAGGTCAAACTGGGTAATAGAGTGGCCGTCATCGGCGGCGGCAACGTGGCTATCGACAGCGCCCGCGTGGCGCGGCGGCTTGGTGCCAGGGAGGTGGCCATCCTCTACCGCCGCACCCGCCACGAGATGCCCGCCAGCCCGGAGGAAGTGGAGGCGGCCCTGGAGGAGGGCATCAAGATAGAGTTTCTTACCGGTCACCTCAAGGTACAACGGAAGAACGGCCGCCTGACGCTGACCTGCCACAGCATGGAGCTGGGCGAGCCCGACGCCAGCGGGCGGCGGCGGCCGGTGCCCATCAAGGGCAGCGAGTGCGACGTTGCCTACGATGCCATCATCGGCGCCATCGGCCAGCGGCCGGATATCCCGGAGCACTTCAAGGTAAAGACCGGCCGGGGCGATACCATCCGCGCCGACGAGAACACCATGGCCACCAGCCGCGAGGGCGTCTGGGCGGGCGGCGATGCCGTCACCGGCCCCGACTCCGTCATCCGCGCCATCGCCGCGGGGAGGCGGGCCGCCAGTGCCATCGATAAGTACCTCGGCGGCAGCGGCATCATCGACGAAGAATTGACCCGCGAGCGGAGCATCGGCATCTGCGCCGGGCTCACCGCCGAGGACTTCCACGGTATGCCCCGCGTCAAGATGCCCTGCCTGCCGCCGGAGAAGGTCATCCACAACTTCACCGAGGTCGAGCTGGGCCTGCCCGAAGACGGCACCGTCGCCGAAGGCAAGCGCTGCTTCCAGTGCGGCTTCCGCGCCCAGATTGCCCCGGCGCCAAGGCCCCCGGCGGCCGCCCGGACGGGCACCGTCAAGGGCGCCGCTTGACCTTTACCCGGTCCTTCGGCTCTAATTGATTTATATTCCCACGGTGTAGCACCGGCATCCTTATATTCAATTCGGGAAAGCTGATAAATGGAAAACGAGCCCGCCAACGGCGTAAAAAGGCATATCGTCCTCATCATCTCCACGGCCACGGCCTTCATCATGCCGTTCCTGGTGGCCGCCATCAACGTGGCCATCCCCATCATCCGCCGGGATTTCGCCATGGAGGCCTGGGTGATGGCCTGGGTCGGCACGATATATTTCCTGTCCATCGCCATGGTGCAGGTCCCCTTCGGGCGGCTGGCCGATATCCACGGGCGTAAAAAGTTCTTCGTCATCGGCCTGCTGGTGAACATCCTGGCCGCGGTGCTGGGGGTATTCGCCAACTCCATTGCCCTGCTCTTTACCAGCCTGGCCCTGATGGGGGCCGGCTCCGGGATAATGTTCAACAACAGTATCTCCATCCTGACCTCGGTCTTCCCGTCCGAATCGCGAGGGCGCGTCCTGGGCATCAGCACGGCGGGAACTTACGTGGGGCTCTCGGTGGGGCCGTACGTCGGCGGTCTCCTCACCCAGGCCTTCGGCTGGCAGAGTATTTTTGGCCTGGCCGGATTCCTCAGCCTGGTGCTGCTGGCGCTGGTCTTTTACGCCCTCAAGGGGGAGTGGCGCGAGGCCAGAAACGAAAAGTTCGATTACGTCGGCTCGATTACTTATGCCGTCTCCATCGCCCTGTTTATCTATGGTTTCGCCTCGCTGCCGGCCGCCTACGGATTCGGGGTCTTCCTGGCGGGCGTGGCGGGACTGATTGCCTTCGCGCGCTGGGAAGCCAGGACGCGGAGTCCTATCTTCGACCTGAGTCTTTTCAGTAAGAACCGGGTGTTCTTTTTCTCCAACCTGGCCATACTCATATCGTACATCGCCACTTTCGCCGTCAGCTTCCTGCTCAATCTTTTCCTCCAGGAAATCAAGGGTTTCCCCCCCGACCGGGCCGGCCTGACCTTGATTACCGCCTCGGTACTCATGGCCATAATGACGCCCATCTCCGGGCGCATTTCCGACCGCATCGAGCCGAGGCTGGTGGCCTCGGTGGGGATGGCCCTCAACTGCGTGGCGCTGTTTTTGCTCATCTTCGTCAACGCGGCCACGCCGCTCTGGTACATCATGGTCGCCCTGGCCATCAACGGGCTCGGCATCGGCATCTTCTCCTCGCCGAACACCAACGCCATCATGGGGTCGGTGGCGCGGAAATCGCTGGGGGTGGCCGCCGGCACGCTGGGGACGATGCGCACCGCCGGAATGATGGTCAGCATGGGCACCATGATGATACTCTTCTCGCTGTACCTCGGCCAGACCGAGATTGTACCGGCCGTCTATCCCCAGTTCCTCATGAGCGTCCGCACCGGCTTCACCATCTTTTTCGTGGTCAGCGTCCTGGGATTTCTCAGCCAGATACTGGCGCGGGGGCCCCGCACCGGCCGGCCCTAGCCCCATCTCTTTCCTGAGAGAATATTGCCTAAAATCTTTCCTCACCGCAGCCCGTTTTCCCCTGCCAGACATGTTAAAATAACACAGATACCCCTCCCGCCAGGAGCCGAGCGTGGAAGGTAACATCGGGCGCGACCTGCTCATTGTCCTGGCCGCGGCTATTGCCGGCGGCATGCTGGCACGCTGGCTGCGGCTGCCGATGCTGCTGGGTTACCTGGCGGTGGGCATCGCCATCGGGCCGTTCGGGCTGGAGTGGGTAAACGATACCGCCTCCATCTCCTACCTCGCCGAAATCGGCGTGGTGCTGCTGCTCTTCGCCATCGGCCTGGAGTTCTCCATCAAGGAGCTGCTGGGCCTGGGGAGAATTGCCATCCTCGGCGGCCTCGCCCAGATACTGCTCACGGCGGCGGCCGGCTTCGGGCTGGGAAAAATCGCGGGCTTGAGCAATACCGGCGCCATCTTCTTCGGCTTCATCATCGCCCTGTCCAGTACGATGGTGGTGCTCAAGCTGCTCATGGAGCGCGGCGAACTGGACACCACCCACGGGCGCATCATGCTGGGCATCCTGCTGGTGCAGGACTTGAGCGTGGTGCCCATCCTGGTGCTCATGACCGCCGTCGGCGGTGAGGCCGGTGAGCTCTGGGCGTCGCTGGGGATTGCCGTCGCCAAGGCGGTGGGCTTCATCGCCGCCATGCTCATTCTCGGCGTCTGGGGTATGCCCTGGTTCCTCCGCAAGGTGGCCGGGCAGCGCTCCCGGGAGCTCTTCCTGCTGACGGTCATCGTCGTCTGCCTGGGGGCGGCCTTCGGCACCTATTACTTCGGCCTATCGGCGGCCTTCGGGGCCTTCGCCGCCGGGCTGCTCATCAGCCAGTCCGGTTTCGCGCGGCAGGCCTTCGCCGACATCATGCCCCTGCGCGATGCCTTTGCCGCCCTCTTCTTCATCTCGCTGGGAATGCTGGCCAATCTGGACTTTATCGCCGCCAACCTGGGCACGGTCGCCCTCATCGTGGTGGCCATCATGGTGATAAAGTTCGTCATCTGCTCGGCGATAACGCGCGCCTTCGGCTACTCCCACAAGACGGTGCTCTTGGTGGGCACCGGGCTGATACAAATCGGCGAGTTCAGCTTTATCCTGGCCATGATTGGCGTGGAGACCGGCATTCTCTCCGAGCGGCTCTACTCCCTGACCATCGCCGCGGCCATCGTCACCATGCTAATTACGCCTTTTGCCATGAGTCTCAACTCATTTCTCTACAAGTGGCTCAGCCAGCGCGGCTGGTTCGCCGGGAGGCTTACCGGCCGTCCCGACCCGGAGCGACCTTTCCACGCCCCGGAGTTTTCGCGGCACGCCGTTATCTGCGGCTACGGCGAGGTGGGCCAGCGGCTGGCCGAGGTGCTGGAAAGGCGAAAATTTCCCTACCTGGTCATCGACCTCGACCCCACCGTAATCTCCAGGCTGCGCGCCCGGGGGATTCCCTGCATCTATGGCGACGCCTCCAACCCGGAGATACTGGCCCATGCCAGCCTGGACAAGGCGCGCGTGCTGGTCTGCACCATCCCCGATTACGTGGCCGAGGAGCTCACCAGCCGCAACGCGCTGGCCATTAATCCCAAGCTGGACATCGTGGCGCGCGTCCACCGCGACCGCGACGCGGCGCTCCTCAAGAACATCGGCGTAACCGAGCTGGTGCTACCCTTCTTTGAGGGGAGTTTGGAGATGATACGCCACACGCTGCACCGTTTTGGCCTGACCTCCACCGAGATTCAGTACATCCTGAACAGTCTGAGGGAGGGGCAGGTGAGGAAGGATGAGTGATAGAATTAGTGCCTCATCTATTGTATACTTGAGGCAGGAGAACGCATTATGGAACAAACATTTGAAGCTACTATTGAGAAACACGATAAATGGTATATCGGCTGGGTGGAGGCCGTGCCCGGCGCCTTCAGCCAGGGCAGAACGGTGGAAGAGGTGGAGGAAAACCTGAAAGAAGCCGTGCAGCTCATTCTGGAAAGCCAGCGTGATCTGAGAGGCCAGGAAGCGTCCGGAGAAACCCTGAAAAGAACGATTCAGGTCAAAGTTTAGGGCCATGAAGCGCCGCGACTTCATCAACCACCTGGGAAATGAAGGCTGTACCCTTTACCGCGAAGGCGCTAATCACTCAATCTTCTTCAATCCGGAAAACGGACATCTCGCCGCCGTCCCCCGGCACCGTGAACTAGAAATTCATCTGGCCCGGAAGATTTGCCGCCAACTGGAGATATCTTCTCCCAAAGCCAAAGCATAACCCACCCCACTCATCTGAGTTATCTATTCCCACCCGGCCGCCCTCTTTAAATCCACGGCTTAGGCCGCAAGAAACCCTCCCTCCCTTTACCCCATCCCCCATATCCGCTAAAATATCCTCAAGATGTCAGAAGCCTCAACCCCCATCCGCCAGCAGTACCTGCGCATCAAGCGCCAGTACCCCCAGGCCATTGTGCTCTTTAGGCTGGGGGATTTCTACGAGACCTTCGACGAGGACGCCAAGATTACCTCCCGCGAGCTGGAAATCGTCCTCACGGCGCGGGAGATGGGCAAGGGCAACAAAGTCCCCCTGGCTGGCATCCCCTACCATGCCCTGGACGGTTACCTGGCCCGGCTCATCAACCGGGGCTACAAGGTGGCCATCTGCGAGCAGGTGACCAAGCCGGGCGAGACCAAAGGACTGGTCGAGCGTGAGGTGGTACGGCTGGTGACGCCGGGGACGGTGGTCGAGCCGGGGCTGCTGGACGCCAAGGCCAACAACTACCTGGCCGGCGTGGTAATAGGCGAGGGCGAGGTGGGGCTGGCCTTCGTGGACATCACCACCAGCGAGTTTGCCACCACGCAGCTGCCGCTCGACCGCGCCGTAACCGAACTGGAGAGACTCAATCCCCCCGAAATCATCGCCGCCGAGGGGGCCGACCCGAGCACGCTGGGGCTGGCCGATAATATCACCCGGCTGGAGGGCTACTGGTTTGAGGGCGAGATTGCCGAGAAGACCATCCTCGACCACTTCGGGGTGGCATCATTAGAGGGCTACGGCTGCGCCCACCTGCCGCTGGCCGTCCGGGCCGCCGGGGCGGTGGTGCACTACGTGGAGGAGACGCAGAAGTCCGTCCTAGGCCAGCTTACCCGGCTGACGACCTACACCACCGGCGATTACATGGCCTTAGACCAGCAGACGCAGCGCAACCTGGAGCTTTTTCAGGGGGCGAGTTCGGGGACGACCGAAGGCTCGCTGCTGGCGGCGATAGACGCCACCAGGACGCCAATGGGCGGGCGGCTCTTACGTAAATGGCTGGGCCAGCCCCGGCTCGACGTGGCCGCCTTAAACCAGCGTCTCGATGCCGTAACCTGGTTCGCCGGGGACGCCCTGGCGCGCGGCAACGTCATCGCCAGGCTGGGCGAGATTGCCGACATGGAGCGCATCATCAACCGCGTCCGCGGGGAAATCGCCATCCCCCGCGAGCTGACGTCGCTGAAACGGTCGCTGGAAACCATCCCCGAGCTCAAGCAGATTATCGAGCGGGCCGGCTATACCGGCGCCATCAACTGGCTCAAGGAGGAGCTCAAGCCGGCCACCGAGGTCGTCGCGCTGATAAGCGGCGCCATCGAGGACGAGCCGGCCGGCGCCCCCGGCGAGGGCGGGGTCATCCGGCGGGGATTCTCCGAGGAACTGGACAGCCTGCGCCTGGCCGCCTCCAACGCCCGCAAGTACCTGGCCAACATGGAAAAGACCGAGCGCGAGCGCACCGGCATCAAGTCGCTCAAGATAGGCTTCAATAACGTCTTCGGCTACTACATTGAGGTGTCCAGGCCCAACCTGGCGCAGGTACCCGATGATTACATCCGCAAGCAGACCCTCACCGGCGGCGAGCGCTTCTTCACACCGGAACTCAAGGAGTACGAGACGCTTATCCTCAACGCCCGCGACCGCCTGGCCGAGATGGAGGCCGACCTCTTCCGCCGCGTCTGCGGCCAAGTGGCCGCCGCCAGCGAGCGCGTCCTGGCCCTGGCCGGTATCGTGGCGCAGCTGGACGTGTTCTCCGCACTGGCCGAGGTGGCCGCCCGCCATCACTACACCCGCCCCGAGCTCAACGAGGCGACCGTCATCGATATCAAGCAGGGGCGCCACCCCGTCGTCGAGCGGAGCCTCCCGGCGGGGGAGTTCGTCCCCAACGATATTACGCTATCCAACGACGACGCTCAGCTCATCGTCCTCACCGGGCCCAACATGTCGGGCAAGTCCACCTACCTGCGGCAGGTGGCCCTCATCGTGCTGCTGGCGCAAATCGGCTCCTTCGTCCCGGCGGAGCGGGCCGTCATCGGTATTACCGACCGAATCTTCACCCGCATCGGCGCCCGCGACGACCTGGCCGCCGGGCAGTCCACCGTCATGGTGGAGATGGTCGAGACGGCCAATATCTTAAACAATGCCACCCCCCGCTCCCTCCTCATCCTCGACGAAATCGGCCGGGGCACCTCCACCTACGACGGCCTCTCCATCGCCCGCGCCGTCGCCGAGTTCATCCACAACCATAAAGGCCTGGGGGCGCGCACCGTCTTCGCCACCCACTACCACGAGATGACCGACCTGGCCGCCTACCTGCCGCGCGTGCGCAACTTCAACGTCGCCGTCATCGAGGAGGCGGGCAAGGTCATCTTCCTGCACAAAATCGTCCCCGGCGGGGTGGACAAGAGCTACGGCATCCACGTCGCCGAGCTGGCCGGCCTGCCCAAGTCCGTCCTCCACCGCGCCCGCGAGGTCCTCGCCGAGCTGGAAAGCGGCCACCGCGAGGCTCAAGCACCCCCCACTGCCCCCAAATCTAAACCCGCCCCCTCTCAGCAGATGTCTTTGTTCGGGCAGGAATCGGCGGTGGAGGTCGAGCTCAAGAAGCTGGAGATAGACGGCCTGACGCCGCTGGAGGCGCTGAACAAGCTCTACGAGTTGAAGAAGAAGGCAGGCGGGGAGGGTTAAGGGGTAGGGAGAGAAAATTAACTAGGGATAAATTATAAAGGAAGTTGGGGATTGGGTACTGAAGCATTTACAACGTCAATAAGGACTCTCTTTAGATTATCACACCAAGAAATATTCCCTTCATAGAATGATTCTTCGAGTTTTCTTTTTACTCGTGGTGTTTGATTAGCTTGATCAATGGTTATCACACCATGTTGATCTTCGCTAATAGCTACTATATCCTTCTCCCGCGCCTTAGTGAATAGCTCTTTAGGATAGAATCTTTCAATTCCCTTAATTGCATTACTTACATCCTTGCTAGCATGACTAATATTCATTTTCATTACACGATACTCACTATTGGTGCCATAATGTGATCTAGCTATTCTAAGTTTTTCCTTGTCAACTTCATAGTCAAATAAGACAATGAGAGGACTATTTTTTTCTCTATTGGGAATCAACTTACCCCATCTCTTCAAATAGTTAATGATATTTCCCACACCATCGCCTTGCTCCTCCGAATCCAATTCACGTAAACTAACAAACTTACATCCACAAGCTGTTTGAGTTTTATCTGATACGTATTCCAGCACCCTTCTATCCAAAGCACCTTCAACTAAAACAACAATATTAGTAGGGAAACACAGGATGGGATCAATATTTCCTGATATACCTAGATTAACTGACGCATTAATTAAATCAGATATACTTTTTGCCCTTACAGTGGTACGCAAACTATCTTCTAGTTCAGCTAGATACCCATTATTTGCAGCGGTAGCGATAATTTCACTGTGAGTGGCAGTAATTATCTGCATCTTTAAATTATCATCCTCAGCCCAAGACCGAAGTAAAATGGCTAGCTTGCGTGTAAGGTCTCTATGCAGTGATGATTCTGGTTCCTCAATTGCCCAAATAGTACCCTGTTTCCATCCAAAATTGGCTCCATAATTAGTATCTATTATTTTAAGTAGGGCGAACATCATGTACGCCTGACTACCAGCACCCAGTGATTCGTCACTTACGGTTGCTCCAGTTTTAATCTCTGCTCCAAACCCAGAAATACCGAAAAGTCGGGCTGCTTCAGTCCTACCAATGGTGAGTTTATTAATCGAACGGACGTCATCAGTCACAATCTTATTTGCTTGCATAATTGTATCTGTAGCTGCTTGATTGATTTCACTTAACAACCTGTCTGTCTCTTCTGCCCTTTTTATACGATACCGCTTCATAATAGCTGTACGAAAACTTGGTATTTCATCCTTTAACGTCTCCGAAGGTATTATCCTATTTTGTATATAACGGAACCTAAATAATTCGGCAAACTGGTGAAATTTCCCTTCTTCTATTTTTTGATAGCCTGCTCCATCTTTTTTATACTCATATGACCACTCATCTAGCCTTGCTGTCCAAGTACGTCTAATGGAAAAAACTCTACCCAAAGTTTTTTCTAAGTCTTTGATTTCTTTCCTGAATCTGAAATTATTCGGTAAATTGAAATAAAGAGTTATGGCTACACGCTTCTTTTTATTTCTTTTCGGATCATTATAATAATCACTATCTATATCAAACCAAGCGCCCGTATCAGTTTCATCTGTGAAAAACAGATTTAAAGCGCGCAATATATTTGATTTACCTGAGTTATTAACGCCAATAAAACACGAAAAATCTTCTAGCCCGCTAATTTTTGCATTTAGTATAGACCTAAAACCTTCAATTTCAATGTCAGTTATGAAATTCATAAGCGTCTTCCAGCATCCTTTATTATCATTATACTCTCCTCTTAACTTATATCAACTCTCCCCCCTTGACTCCCCCCACCCCCTTCCTCTATCCTTGCATCAAAAACACCTCAAAAGCTAAAGGAGGCTCACCATGGCTGTTAAAGTTCCTAAAGGCTGGTACGATATCACCGTCCCTCTCAAGCAGGGCATGACCCCCTTCCCCACCGACCCCTTCCCGCCCAAGATATACCGCTACCACGACGTCGAGCTGGGCGCCAAGGTCACCATGTCCGTGATGGAGATGATTTCCCACACCGGCACGCACATCGACGCCCCACTGCACTTCATCCCCGGCGGCTCCACCATCAGCGACATGCCGCTGACGGCCACTATCGGCCCGGCGCGCGTTATCGAAATCAAAGACCCGGAGAAAATCAAGGTGCCCGAGTTGAAACAGCATAACATCAAAAAGGGCGAGCGGGTGCTCTTCAAGACGCGCAACTCGCCGGCGGTCTACGAGAGCGAGCGGTTTGTCGAGGACTACGTCTACCTGGACGGGGCCGCCGCCGACTACCTGGCCGAGGTGGGCATCATCCTCTTCGGCCTGGACTGCATCACCATCGGCCACTTCAAGGAGGAGGACAACCTCACCAGGACACACCAGACCCTGCTTGCGGCGGGCATCTACATCCTGGAGGACTGCGCCCTGGGGCACGTGCCCCCCGGCGAGTACGAGCTGGTCTGTCTGCCGCTGCTGATGTACAAGGGCGACGCCGGCCCCTGCCGCGCCATCCTGCGGCCCTTAAAGGGCGGTTAAACCTAGAACTATAGTTAACATATCCTTAATATAATTCGGGTAAAATAGAATCAGGAGGTACCAAAGTACGGGGCAGTATCACTCCAAGGTAGGGTGCTGAGCTATTGACCCCGCCGGGCCGTTAGACGGTAGAATATTAAAGGCAAAGGGGTAACCCGAGACTACCCTCTGTCGTTGTATCCGGTGAGGGTAGTCTTTCTGTCGGTAAATCTTGAGGTCTCGGCCCCCCTTTGAGACAGCGCCGTCAGGTGACTTTGCTAACATCATGAGAAAGCGCGACATTCTAAAAGATAAACGGGTGAACCAGATGGACTCCAGAATACAGGGCCAGACAATCAAGGTAGACGGCCGGGACGTGCACTACTACACCGCCGGCCAGGGCGAGCCGGTGGTGGTCATTCACGGCGGCGGCGGCGACGCCCGCACCTGGTCGCACAACATCATGGAGCTGGCCGCCCGGTACACCGTCTACGCCCCCGACCTCCCCGGCTACGGCGGCTCACAGCCGCTGGACGGCCGGTACTACATCCCGGAGCTTTCCGATTTCGTCGATAAGTTCGCCGGCGCCCTGGGGTTGAAAAAATTCAACCTGATGGGGCACTCGCTGGGCGGCGGCGTCGCCCTCAACTATGCCCTCAAGTTCCCCCAGAAAATCAGCAAGCTGGTGCTGGTGAGCTCGCTCTGCCTGGGGCAGGAAATCGCTTTCTGGGTGAGGCTGCTCTCCATTCCGGCACTGCTCAAGTCGCTGGGGGCCGTCGTCACCGGCGCTTTCCGGCTCATCCGGTGGGCCATCAAGGTCTTGCTCCTGCCCGTCGAGTTCATCGTGCCGCTTTCCCCGGCGGCCATGATTGTCGGCGGGAACATCAGCACCCTCAAGGAGCAGACCCTGGTGCTGGTCAACCGCCTCTCCGACCTGGTGATGCCGACGCTGGTAGTCTGGGGTGACCGCGACCCGGTGGTACCGGTGCGCCACGCCTACGCGGCGGCGCGCGTCATTCCCGACTGTCAGGTAAAGGTCTTCCAGAAGCGCGGCCATAACGTCCACCGCGACGAGGTCAAGCAGTTCTCCAGCGTCATCACCGGCTTCTTCGGCTAGTCAGACCCGCCGTCCTCATACGCCCGCTGGTATTCCTTAAATTCTGCGACGATATCCTTATGCCTGACGACCACCTCCCCGATGCCATACTCGCGGCTGAGTCTTAGCGGTACACAGCAGCAGGCGCAGCAGGAGCAGATGGCGTAAAAGTCCCCCCGGCACTTGATAATGGTCAGTATCAGGCCGCGGCGGTGACTATCGCGCAGGACTTCCCGGGCCGCCGCCCGGCTTATTTCCTGTGAATCGTGGGGCATGGTCTCCAGGAAGATATGCCGCGTCGGGCCCAATAGTATCTCGTTGTCCCGGGGATTTTCGCAGCTACCATGGAGCTGGCGGCAGGTGCAGGCGGCGGCGGCCACGCCCCCGGCGATATCGATAAGCTCCTCCGCCTCTGCCGGCGATAACAGGTAGGCCCGGTGCTGCCCCCGGGCGTAGCGGTTGGCCACCCATCTTACCAGCCTCCCGACGAGGGGCAGCCGCGTCCACCGGGCGAAGAACATGTAGACCCGCAGGGTATTCTTACGGTTGGCGCCGTAAAAGCGCAGGGTGTGGTGCATGGCAGCCCCCTAGAGGCGCGGCTTGCAGATAATTTCCTTGACGCGCAGGCTGAAGAGCCGGTGGACGTAGTCCGGCTGGAGCACCACGGCCGTATCGGCGCCGCGGCCTGTCCCGCCGATGGCGACGACCTCCTCGTCGGTGCGCACCAGCCCGGCGTCGGCGGCCATGGCGGCAATCTCGCAGGCCACCTTCATCCCCTGCCCGAACATCCTTAGAGTCATGGCGATAACATCCCCGATGGCGCTGCTGGGCGCCGGCGGCATCGAGGTGGCCAGAGCGCGCTGCACGCCCCCGAAGGCGTGGGTGGTCGTCAGGATGATGCCGCCCTTGGCCTCAACGAGCTTACGGTTTTCTTCGGTGAACTCCTGGGTGTTGGGCTCGCGGAAACCGGCGGTATGCGTCACCACGATTACCTTAAAGCCCTGAAACGCCTCCACCGCCTTGACGGCCGTCTTGCCGACGGTGGAGGCCACCACCACGGTCTTAATGCCCAGCGCCGCCGCCCGCTCCCGCGCCAGGGCCAGCGTGCTGGCGGTGTTCTCGTCGCCGCCGGGCTTATCGTAATAGGTTGTCTTGAGTTCCATGCGGCTCCTTATCTGGGTAGGTTGTGATGCTTTAAGTTTAACATCGGGAGGGAGGGGGTTCAAATCTGGGGGATAAGCCGCCGATGATACTGGGCGGCCTGGGTGGGAATAGATAACAACGAGGGGGAGGGGGAAATAGTTAATTATATTCGGAGAATTTAGATAAAAATAGCTGAAAAAGTATTGACAATGGCCCATGATACTTTTACAATAAAATAAAGCGACAGTTATGCAACTAAATAGATACTATAATGACTCCTCGTAGAAGACGCAAAGCAGTACCTCGTAATTCGGGAAGATTGGATATAAAGGATGTATCTAAAAGATTAAGGGTGCATAAAACGACTGTCTACCGATGGATTGACGACAAGCTAATAAAAGCAAAAAGGAGTAAGACGTATAAGGTTTATACTATCACTGAAACAGAACTGAAGCGATTCAGGAAAAGATATTTTTAGAAAGGAGGACAAGAATGATCGAATGGTTCGGCAGCTTAATCATCGATAATGCGGGTGTGATTATCGGTGTTGCCATAGTTCTCGGCTTGGCGATTGGGCTCTTCAGCTTCTTCAAGGGTCTGGGGAGATAACCGCCCTCTAAACCTCCATCAAACAAACCGGCCCTTCAACGCCAAACTAATCTGGTGTAGACCTGCGGTGTCGCTTTACTGGTACCGTTTTATATGTCCCACCTTTTTTAGCTCTTTTATGCGGTGGAACTGAGACAATTTTCTTACCACCTTGTGTCTTAGCCATAATCCACCGCCTCCTTCATTTTGCTTTACTGCTATAATTCTACACCTATTTGTCAAATGTCCAAATTTATTCTCTCCCCCTCCTAAACCTCCATCAAATCAAACCCGCTGTCCTCGTCCGGCAGGCGCCGGGCGCTCGTGCCGGTAATCTCGTAGATAATGGCCTCGCCCACCAGCCAGGTGGTCACGCCCGGCCTCAGGCAGCCGGTAAGGGCGCGGGGGCCGCGGCCCAATGATGCGTGGATATGCAGCACCGGCTGGCCGTCTTTATTAGGGGCGATGATGCCCGCTCCCACTACCTCGTGAGCGCCTTCAACGGGGAGATAGACGGGTTCGGGGGGCATGACGTCGGACTCTCGGGGCCCGGCGACGATTTGCCCGCCGCCGATACCACCCACCAGGATAACGTGCCCGTGGGCGATTTTGTTAACGGCGGCGAACTTCTCGATGCAGGCGGGGACGACATCGCCGTCCTCCAGGCGGAGGACGAAGACCCGCCCCAGCTTGCCTTCGGATGCTTTCATGGCACCCCCTACTTACTGCCCAGATACTGCAGCGCCAGCTTGAGGCGCTCTTCCAGGCCGAGTTTCTCCTCGGCGGGGAGGGTGGCCACGGCCTTGACGGCCTCGGCGGCGGAGTAACCCAGCGAGGTCAGCGCCGCCAGTACGTCGGCGTTCTCCGGCGCGGCCTCGGCGGTGGTGGCGATGGCCCAACCGGCGCCGATTTTCTCTTTAAGCTCCAGGATAATGCGGCTGGCCACCTTCTTGCCAATGCCGGGTATCATGTCCAGCATGTCGGCGCTGCCGGTGGCGATGGCGGTGGTAATCTGCTCCGGCGAGAGGGTCGAGAGCATGGCCAGCGCCAAGCGCGGCCCCAGGCCGCTGACGCCCAAGAGCGTCTCGAACATCCAGAGCTCGGCGGCGGTGGCGAAGCCGTAGAGGGCGATATTGTCCTCGCGGACGTGGAGGTGGGTATAGACCTTGACGCTGTCGCCGGGGTTGCCCAGCGCGCTCAAGACGGTGGTTGGCATGGCGACACGAAAACCGACGCCGCCCACGTTGACGACGGCCCCTTCGGCGTCGATGGCTTCAAGTTTCCCCTCCAGGCTGGCAATCATCACCCGCCCCTTTCGGCCAGCAGCCGGCTCAGGTGCATCTCCTGTACGTGACAGAGGGCCACGGCCAGGGCATCGGCGGCGTCGGCGGGCTGGGGGGCCTCGGCCAGCCCCAGCTGGAGACGCACCATCTCCTGGACCTGCTCTTTCGAGGACGTGCCGTAGTTAGCGACGCGCTGCTTGACCTGCGCCGGAGTGTACTCATAAGCGGGGATGTCGCTCGCCGCGGCGGCCAGCATCGCCACGGCCTGCGCCCGCCCGATGGCCAGGGCCGTTCGGACGTTCTTGGCGACGAAGGGCTGCTCCACGGCCACGGTGTCGGGGCGGTGGCGGCCGATGACCTTGACCAGTTCGGTGTGGAGATAATGCAGACGCGCGGCGGGCGCGAGGCCTTTGGGGACGGTGATTGCCCCGTAGTCGAGAGCGCTAACGGCATCGTCCTGGGCCTCGATGACGCCGTAGCCCATCACCGCTGTGCCCGGGTCAATGCCTAAAATCTTCATGACCTAATCCGGGTCTCCCATCAGCGACCCCGCTCAGCCGGCCTGGTAAGCCTCCATGACGGCGTCCGGGATATCGGCATTGGAGAAGACGTTCTGGACGTCGTCGTTCTCCTCCAGTTTATCCAGTAGCTTCAGCGTCTGCAGGGCAGCTTTATCGTCGAGCGCAACGAGCGACTTGGGCACCTTGAGTATCTCGCTCGATTCGATTTCAACGTTCTGGCCCTCCAGGGCGGCCCGCACCTTCTCCAGCTCCTCGGGCACCGTGTAGACCTCCACGTAGCCGTCCTCCACCTTGACGGCCTCGGCACCGGCGTCGATGGCGGCCAGGGCCAGCTCGTCGGGGTCGACCGACGCGGCCTTAATCATGATGACACCTTTGGAGTCGAAGAGCCAGGCGACGCAGCCGCTCTCCCCCAGGCTACCGCCGTGGCGGGAGAAGGTGGAGCGCACCTCCTGGATGGTGCGGTTGCGGTTATCCGAGAGGGCGCTGACCAGGATGGCGATGCCGTTGGGGCCGTAGCCCTCCAGGGTCAGCTCGGCCAGAGACCCGCCTTCCACCTCGCCGGTGCCCTTCTTGATGGACCGGTCGATGTTGTCCGTAGGCATGTTAGAGTCGCGGGCCTTCTGGACGGCCAGCCGCAGACGGAAATTGGCCTCCGGGTTGCCGCCGCCCTCGCGCGCCGCCACGATAATCTCCCGCGTCAGCTTGGTGAAAAGCTGGCCCCGCCTAGCATCGGCGACGCCCTTCTGGTGCTTGATGGAATGCCACTTAGAATGCCCGGACATACCCTTACCCTCCTTGGCTCCAGGTGACCTTGCTCATTCTATCACGTCCCTCAAGGGCGGTCAAAGCCTCGGACGGCCTCTAGACGAGCCGGGCGGTCTCCCAGGTCAGCTTCTGCTGTAGCGCCTGCCGTAGCTCATTGAGGCGCTTCTGGAAGGTCTCCGCGGCGATACTCTCCGTGGACATGATAACGGCGTCCTCGCGGTTGTCCAGGTAGTAGGCGGAGCGCCGGCCCGTCACCACAAAACCGTATTTGGCGTAGAGGTTCTGGGCCACCTGGTTGGAGGCGCGCACCTCTAGCGTCATGGTGCTGGCGCGGAGCTCTTGAGACATATCAATGGTCACGATGAGCAGCATCTCACCGATGCCCCGCCCCTGGTACTCCGGGTGCACGGCGATGTTGGTGATATGGGCCTCGTCCACCATCAACCAGATACCGGAAAAGCCGACCAGATAGTCCCGTTTGACCGGGGGCAGGGCCTCTTCCGCACGGCGCCTGGCCCAAGGCAGCAGCCAGGCCAGGCCGGCCCGGTGCGGGCGCGATACCTCGTCGTCTTCCTCACCGGCCCGGTCGTCATCACTGGCGACGATATAGTAGGCCATCTTATTGTTCAGCTCCTGGCGGTAGTTGGCCGGCGGCCACTGGGTGGGGAAGGCCTCGCGGTCGATTTTATTGACCTGGGCGAGGTCCCTTTTCTCCATGCGGCGCAGGGAATAGGACAAGGCTCTGTCTCCGGCAGTTTTTTCGATTTCAGCCCGGTTTGTTAGGCAATTGTAGCACATTTCCCCCGGCGAGAACACGCCCGCCGCTACTATCTTTAACCCGGCTGATTCGTTATACTATATGCACAGGGTAACACCATCGCTCGCCGGACAGTCTTATCAACCCGGTGCTGTCCGGCTCAGGACGGGAGTTGTCAGGTGCAGGACGAGGAAGGTCTTATCCGGCGCGCCCAGCAGCGCGACCCGGTGGCTTTAACCCAAATATACGAGGAGAATTTTGACAGGATTTATCGGTATATCGCCATCAAGATAGGCGACCGGACCGAGGCCGAGGATATGACGCAGCAGGTCTTTCTCAAAGTCCTCCAGTCCATCTCCAGCTACAAGTGGAGGGGCATGCCCTTCGCCTCCTGGCTGTATCGTATCGCCCATAACCAGATTGTCGACTACCTGCGCCGTAAGTCGCGGCGGGCCACCGTACCGCTGGACGACCGCTTCGTCGACGGTGGCGGCGACCCGACCCATCGGGCGGAACAAAAGCTGCAAATCGAGGAGATAGCCACCGCCGCCCGTCAGCTCACCAAGGCGCAGCAGGAGGTTATCTCCCTGCGCTTCGCCGGGGAGCTTTCGGTGGCCGAGGCGGCCCGGGCCATGGGCAAGAGCGTGGGGGCGGTCAAGGCCCTGCAGCACAGCGCCATCGCCGCCCTGCGCCGCGTCCTGGCGGTCGAGGTGGAATCATGAAGAAGACGCCGGAATTCGATAACATACTGGACGAATGCCTGGAGCGCCTCCACCGGGGCGAGACCATCGCGGCCTGCCTGGCCGCTTACCCCGAGCACGCCGACGCGCTGAAACCGCTGCTGGAGACGGCCCGCCGGACCCAGCAGGCCGTGTCCGTTACGCCGCGCCCCGAGTTCCGCCAGGCCGCCGCGGCCGATTTCGCCAGGGCCGTCCGGGAGATGCCGGCCGCCGAAAAACGCGGTTTCTTCTTCGGTCTCAAGCCCGCCTGGGTGACGCTCATCGTCGTCGTCATCGTCCTGCTGGCCGGCGGGGGGACCGTCGGCGCCGCATCCAACTCCCTGCCCGACAGCCCCCTCTACCCCGTCAAGATGGCCACCGAGTCGGTGCAGCTGGCGCTTACTTTCTCCACCGAGGGCAAGGCGGAGCTCTACGCCAGTTTCGCCGACGAGCGCGTCGACGAGATTATCCAGATGGCGGCCGAGGGCAAGGTGGCCGAGGTGGAGCGGGCCACGACACGCCTGAACGACCAGCTCCTGGCCATGTCCAGCCTGACGGCGCCCGCCGAAAGCGGCGCCGCCCTCATGGAGTCCGCCGATTCGTTCCTGGCCGCCTCGTCTCCGGAGACCCGGGCCACGCCACCTCCGGCGACGAGCCAGACACCGCCAGAGACGACCATCCCCGCCACCACGCCGCCGGTTATCGTCACCCAGGTACCCGCGCCGACAGTGACACTGGCCCCCCCCGCCCTCGATAAGGCCGCCCTGGCC
>DAOULO010000005.1:0-5304 GCA_034420195.1 Dehalococcoidales bacterium | reverse complement strand
CTCTTCTGCGAGCGCATCTTCGGCCCGACCAAGGACTTCGAGTGCTACTGCGGCAAGTACAAGCGTATCCGTTACAAGGGCGTTATTTGTGATAAGTGTGGCGTCGAGGTGGCCCGCGCCAAGGTGCGCCGCGAGCGCATGGGGCACATCGAGCTGGCCTGCCCGGTGAGCCATATCTGGTTCGCCAAGGGCATCCCCTCGCGGCTGGGGCTGCTACTTGACCTCTCGCCGCGCTCGCTGGAGCACGTCCTCTACTTCTCGCAGTACATTATCACCAAAGTCAACGAGGAGGCCCGCGAGGAGGCCATCCACCACCTGGAGGAGACCACCGCCCAGGCCATCGAGGAACGGCAGACCGCCGTGGAGTCCCAGGTGGCCGAGATGGAAAAGGCCGGCGCCGAAGTTGATGAAGTCAATAAGGTCCGCGGCCAGTTCGCCGACGAGAAGGCCAAGCTGGAAGAGGAACTTGCCCTGGAGACGGAGAAGCTCAACGCCCTTAAAGTCAAGGAGCTCCTCTCCGAGGGACAGTACCACGAGCTGACCATGAAATACCCGGATTGCTTCGAAGCCGGCATGGGCGCCGAGGCCATCCTGCAGATTATGAAGGACATTGACCTGGACGAGATTCGCAACAACCTCCTCCAGGAGACGCAGTCTTCCTCCGGCCAGCGGCGCAAGAAGGCCAGCAAGCAGCTGCGTGTTGTCGAGGCCTTCCGCAACAGCGGCAACCGGCCGGAGTGGATGATTTTAACCGTGCTGCCGGTACTGCCGCCCGACCTGCGCCCCATGGTGCAGCTGGACGGCGGGCGCTTCGCCACCAGCGACCTCAACGATTTGTACCGCCGCGTCATCAACCGCAACAACCGGCTCAGCCACCTTATCGATATCGGCGCGCCGGAGATTATTATCCGCAACGAGAAGCGCATGCTCCAGGAGGCCGTGGACTCGCTCATCGATAACGGCCGCCGCGGGCGGGCCATCTCCATCAGCGGCAATCACAAGCTCAAGTCCCTCTCCGACATGCTCCGCGGCAAGCAGGGGCGCTTCCGCCAGAACCTGCTGGGCAAGCGCGTCGATTACTCCGGCCGCTCGGTCATCGTCTGCGGGCCGGAGCTGGAGTTGCACCAGTGCGGCCTGCCGCGCCGCATGGCCCTGGAGCTCTTCAAGCCCTTCGTCATGCGCCGCCTGGTGGCCCAGGGACTGGCCCCCAACATCAAGAGCGCCCGGCGCCTGGTGGAGCGCGCCAAGGGCGAGGTCTACGACATCCTGGAAGAGGTTATCAAGGAGCGGCCGGTGCTCCTCAACCGCGCCCCCACTCTGCACCGCCTCTCCATCCAGGCCTTCGAGCCGGTGCTCATCGACGGCAGCGCCATCCAGATTCACCCCCTGGTCTGCTCCGCCTTCAACGCCGACTTTGACGGCGACCAGATGGCCGTCCACGTGCCCCTTTCCAAGGCGGCCGTCAAGGAAGCGCGCGACATGATGCTCAGCCACCACAACATCCTGCTGCCCTCGTCCGGCGAGCCCACCGTCACCCCCACGCTGGACATGGTGCTGGGCTGCTACTACCTGACCACCATCCGCCAGCACGGCGAGGAGAAGCCCCGTACCTACGGCAGCTTCGAGGATGCCAAGCTCGCCTACGAGTTCGGCAACGTTGGCCTGCGCGAGGAAATCGAGGTGCGCGACCGGGAGAATGGCGAGCGCCTCAAGACCAGCGTGGGACGCATTATCTTTAACGAGGTGCTGCCCGAGCAGTTAGGCTACTTCAACCGCATCATCGATAAGACCGCCCTGAAGCAGATTGCCACCAGCTGTTGCAACCTCCTCCCCGACGAGGAGACCGGCCGCGTGCTGGACGATATCAAGCGGCTGGGTTTCCACTACGCCTCCCGCTCCGGTATCACCATCGCCATGAACGATATCGAGGTCCCCACCGCCAAGGCCCAGATGCTGGCCGAGGCCGAGGCGCGCATCGCCACCATCGAAAACCAGTACGACCGCGGCCTCATCACCGAGGACGAGCGCTATAACGGCATCGTCGGCGCCTGGATGGAGACCACCGATAACATCACCAACACCATCTCCGATAATCTCGACCGCTACGGTGGCATCTACATGATGGCCACCTCCGGGGCCAAGGGTAACATCTCGCAGATACGCCAGATGGCCGGCATGCGCGGTCTGATGACCGACCCCGCCGGCAAGATTATCGAGTTCCCCATCAAGAGCAGCCTGCGCGAGGGTCACAGCGTCCTGGAGTACTTCATCTCCACCCACGGCGCCCGCAAGGGTCTGGCCGATACGGCCCTGCGCACCTCCGACTCCGGCTACCTCACGCGGCGCCTCATCGACGTGGCCCAGGACGTCATCACCTCCGACGATGACTGCGGCACCACCGAAGGCCTGTGGGTAACCGAACCTAAGGAAAAGGGCCTGCTGCCGTCGCTGACCGAGCGTATCCTGGGGCGGATGGCGGCCGAAGATATCATCCACCCCAAGACGAACAAGGTCATCGTCGCCCAGAACGAGGAAATCGACGAAGATAAGGTAGCCCGGATTACCGGGGCCGGCCTGGAGCGGGTGCTGGTGCGCTCGCCGCTGACCTGCCAGTCACGGCGGGGCACCTGCCGCCTCTGCTACGGCCGCGACCTGGCCCGCGGGCAGCTGGTAGAGAATGACGTGGCCGTGGGTATCATCGCCGCCGAGAGCATCGGCGAGCCGGGCACCCAGCTGACGCTGCGCACCTTCCACACCGGCGGCGTCGTCGGGCTGGACATCACCAGCGGTCTCCCCCGCGTGGAGGAGCTCTTCGAGGCCCGGACGCCGCGGGGGCAGGCGATTATCTCCGAGATTGACGGCACCGCCGGGCTCGTCCAGGACGAGGAAGGCCGCCGGATTAAAATCGCCTCCACAGAAGTCTATAAAGACGAATACCCCCTGCCCGCTGGCTGGAAGGTCATGGTCAAGAACAAGCAGGCGGTGGACATCGGCACGGTGCTGGCGGCCCCCCCGAAGGCCGCCGGGAAGAAGGGGAAGGACACCACCTCCCCGGAGAACCAGCCCATCGTGGCCCGCTTCGCCGGGGAAATTAAAGTAACCAAGAAACAGCTGGTCATCAGCTACGCCGAGCGCGAGGAAAGGGAATACGTCGTCCCCTCCACGGCCAGTATCTGGGTCAAGGAAGGCGACGAGGTCAGGGCCGGGCAGCAGCTCACCGACGGCTCCATTAACCCGCACGATATCCTGCGCATCCTGGGCAAGGACGCCGTCCAGCAGTACCTGGTGGACGAGGTGCAGAAGGTCTACCGCTCCCAGGGCGTCAATATCAACGACAAGCACATCGAGGTCATTACCCACCAGATGCTCACCAAGGTGCGCATCGATTCCGCCGGCGATACCGACCTGGTGCCCGACGAATTAATCGACAAGTTCACCTACGAGGATACCAATGCCAAGGTGCTCGCCGAGGGCGGCGAGCCGGCCACGGCCCATACCGTCCTGCTCGGCATCACGCGGGCCTCGCTGAGCACCGACAGCTGGCTGGCCGCGGCCTCCTTCCAGGAGACGACGCGCATCCTCACCGAGGCCGCCGCCAACGGCCGCATCGACCGGCTGGTGGGCCTCAAGGAGAACGTTATCATCGGCAAGCTCATCCCCGCCCGCTACCTGAGTGACGAGCAGGTGGCCGAGCTGACCGCCGCCGTGCCGGAGGAAGACGAGGCGATGCGCCTGCTGGCCAGCCTGGCCGATGACGAAATCCTCATCCCCGGTGAGATGCCCGCCGTCACGCCCGACGAGGGTGATGAAGCCGGCGAGAGTGGGGAGGGCGGCGAGGCGGCCCTGGACACGCTGACCGACGAGGCCGGCGACGCCGCCGAGGAAGCAGCCCCCGAAGGCGAAGAGACCGAAGAACCCCGCGCCACGCTGGACGGCGAGGATACCACTGCCGAGGGCGAGGATATCACCGAGGACTCCTTAGAGGCCGCCGCCGAGGCCGAGGCCGAAGACAAACCGCCGGACGAGGCTTCTGAAGACGAAACAGACTAGGCAACCCTCAGTATAAATGAGGGGGTGAGACGCATCGCACGCATTATTTCGGGTAAGCCCAGCGCCGAAGACGCGCCGCTGGATACCAGCCTGAGACCGCGCACGCTGGCCGACTTCATCGGCCAGGAAAAGACCAAAGAGAATCTTAAAATCGCCATCGCCGCCGCCCGGGGGCGCGGCGAGGCCATGGACCACGTCATTTTCTACGGGCCGCCCGGCCTGGGCAAGACCTGCCTGGCGCATATCATCGCCGCCGAGGTGGGCGCCAACATCAAGACCACCTCCGGGCCGGCCGTCGAGCGCACCGGCGACCTGGCCGCCATCCTCACCAATCTCAAGAAGAACGATATCCTCTTCATCGACGAAATCCATCGCCTCAACCGCGCCGTCGAGGAAATCCTTTACCCGGCGCTGGAGGACTTCGCCCTGGACATCATCATCGGTAAGGGGCCCGGTGCCAAGAGCCTGAGGCTGAACCTGCCCGCCTTCACCATGATTGGTGCCACCACCCGCTACGCCCTCTTGAGCCCGCCCCTGCGCGACCGCTTCGGCGCCGTCTACCGCCTGGACTTTTACGACGAGGCCGCCCTGACGCAAATCGTGCGGCGCTCCGCCCGCATCCTCCAGGTCGATGCCGAAGCGGCGGGGCTGGACGAAATCGCCCGGCGCGCCCGGGGGACGCCCCGCGTCGCCAACCGTCTCCTCAAGCGCGTCCGCGACTACGCCCAGGTCAAGGCCCAGGGTGTCATCACGCAGGAAGTGGCCCGGGCCGCCCTGGCCAAGCTGGAGGTGGACGCTATCGGGCTGGATGAAATCGACCACAAGATGCTCTTGACCATCATCGAGAAGTTCGGCGGCGGGCCGGTGGGCCTGGATACCATCGCCGCCTCCATCTCCGAGGAGGCCGATACCGTCACCGATGTCTACGAGCCGTACCTCATGCAGCTGGGCTTTCTGGAGCGCACGCCGCGGGGCCGCCTGGCCACCAAGCTGGCCTACGAGCACCTGGGGCTGCCTTATAACAAGAGCAACCAGCAGAAGCTGCTCTAGCTAATCCGCCCGTCTAGTTTTCCTCAGAGGATATTTTTGCCTCACCCCCTTTGTCCCCCTCTCCAAACTCAAGGTATGCTTGCGCCCGTTTTTCTTTTGTTTGGAGAGGGGGAATCTATTTTTGGAAGAGGGGCGAAGCCCCTCTTAGACACCTCGATTCTAACAGGGGAGTAGCCTGCGGAGAGGGGCGCTAGCCCCTCTCAT
>DAOULO010000004.1:0-28426 GCA_034420195.1 Dehalococcoidales bacterium | reverse complement strand
GCTCAAGATACTGGCCACGCTGATGAAGCCCACCGCCGGCAGCCTGCAGATTAATGGGCTGGACAGCCGTCAGGACGCGGTGCAAATCCGCCGCCTGGTGACTCTGGTGGGTCATCAGACCTTTCTCTACGATGACCTGACCGTGGCCGAGAACCTCCGTTTCTACGGACGGATGTACGCCGTCCCGGCGCTGGAACGGCGTATCGGCGAGGTGGCCGACCGGGTGGAGCTGACGTCCCGCCGCCACGACCGGGTGGGGACGCTCTCCCACGGCCTGCAGCGGCGGGCGGCGCTGGCGCGGGCATGCCTCCACGACCCGGCCTTTTACTTCTTCGACGAGCCGGAGACCGGCCTCGATACCCGGGCCGCCGGTATTATCAGGGGACTATTGGTTGACATAAAAGAGGCGGGCCGGACGGTGGTCATGGCCACCCACGACCTGGCGCGCGGGCTGGAGCTGGCCGACCGCATCGCCGTGCTGCACCGGGGTAAGCTTGTCTACCAGGCCCACCGCAAGGATATTAAACCTGCGGACTTCCCCAAAATCTACGAAGACTGCATCGAGACGGGTGGGGGACAGAGCGTTGGCTAAAATCTGGGCCATTTTCCGCAAGGACCTCCTCCGCGAGTTGCGCACCAAAGAAACGGTTGTCGCCGTGCTCGTCTTCGCCCTGCTGGTGCTGGTCATCTTCAGCTTCGCCGTGGGCGCCGATATCGACCCGGCGGCCGCCCCCGGTATCCTCTGGGTGGCGCTGGCCTTCGGCGGTGTCATCGGGCTCAATCGCACCTTCGCCGCCGAGAAGGAGAATGCCTGCTTGGAGGGGCTGATGCTCTGCCCCGCCGACCGCGCCCTTATCTACGGGGGCAAGCTGGCGGGGAGCTTTGCCTTCCTGCTGGTGCTGGCGGTAGTGATAACGCCGATATTCCTGGCCCTCTTCAATCTGCCCGTCTTCCTGCCCCGTCTGGCCCTGATTATCGTCCTGGCGGTGCTGGGCTTCGCGGCGGTGGGCACGCTCTTCGCCGCCCTGGCGGTCAATACGCGGGCGCGGGATATCATGCTGCCCATCCTCTTTCTGCCGGTAGTGGCCCCGGTGGTCATCGCCGCCGTCAAGGCCACCGCCCCGGTGCTGGCCGGCGCCCCCTGGGGCGAGCTGGCGACCTGGCTGGAGATATTAATCGCCTTCGACGTTATCTTTCTCGTCGTCGGCACGCTGGTTTTTGAGTTTGTCATCGAAGAATAGGTAAAATAGAGGCAATGTCCGTGGCGAACCGAAGCCGAAAATTAGGGGACAACCTGCTGCTGGCGCTGACCTTTGCCCTGATGATGGCGGCGCTGGCCATGGTCTTTCTCTACGCCCCCACCGAGAAGACCACCGGCATTGTCCAGCGCATCTTCTACCTCCACGTCCCGGTGGCCTGGGTGGCCCTGCTGGCCTTTTTCATCACCTTCCTCGGCAGCATCCTCTACCTGAGTAAAAGAGAGGCAAGATGGGACGCCCTGGCGGCAGCCTCGGCGGAGGTGGGCGTGCTCTTTACGACTCTGGTGCTGCTCACCGGCCCCATCTGGGCCAGACCGGTCTGGGGCATCTGGTGGACGTGGGACGCCCGCCTGACGACCTCGCTGGTGCTGTGGCTGATATACGTTGCTTATCTGCTGGTGCGCCGCTTCGCCGGGGAGCCGGGGCGGGGGGCCAGACTGGCCGCCGTGGTGGGCATCGCCGGCTTTATTGACGTGCCGCTGGTCTTTATCACCGTCAACCTGTGGCGGACGCAGCACCCCACCACACTCATCTTTGAGGGTGGCCTGACCACCGCCATGATGGTAACGCTGCTGGTGTGCCTGGTCGCTTTCACGCTGCTCTACATCCTCCTCGTCCGTCAGGCCACCCGCCTGAAGACGCTGGAGAGCGATATTAGGTTACTGAAAAGTATGAGGGAAGAATAGGAGGCACGCGACTTGGAAAATCTGGGCTATCTGCTGGCGGCCTTCGCCGTCGTCTGGGCGGCCGTCTTCGGCTACGTACTCTTCATGCAGCGGCGGCAGCGCGCGCTGGAAAGAGAAATAGAGGCACTACGCGCCTCGCTGGATAAATCTACTAAAGCGAAGTAGCCAGTCCCGTCCGGGAGCGGAATCGGCGAACGTGATAATTATCGCTGACGGACGGCGGGCGACCATCTAAAATAGAATTAGAGTTGTTCCCTAAGGAGGCCAAAGTCATGGCGGTTGAGAAAGTGGGCGAGAAGTATCGCTGCGAAGTCTGCGGCAACGAGGTCACCGTCACTAAAGTGGGCGGCGGTACGCTGGTATGCTGCGGCGAGGACATGAAGAAGATAGGCTAGGAGGCCCGCGCCGGATGGCCAAGATACGCATCTTCGACAGCCGCCAGAACCGCGTTGTCGCGGTCGAGCCCATCAGCAAGCCCGACGAGGAGTGGCGCAAGTTATTGACCCCGGAGCAGTACGACGTCACCACGCGGCACGGCACGGAGCGGCCCTTTACCTGCACCTTCGAGGAACATAAGGAGCCGGGGATATACCGGTGCGTGCGCTGCGGCACCGACCTCTTTGCCACGAGCACCAAGTTTGACTCCGGGACGGGCTGGCCCAGCTACTACGAGCCGGTCTCCGACCTGAACATCCGCCTTAAAGCCGATAACAGTCTTGGCATGAGCCGTACCGAGGTACTCTGCGCCCGCTGTGGTGCCCACCTGGGGCACGTCTTCGACGACGGCCCGCCCCCCACCGGTAAGCGCTACTGCATCAACTCGGCGGCGCTGACCTTTACCCAGGGCTAGCCAGCGCCCCAGCCCTTCGCTTAACTTCGCCGTCTTCTCGGAAAATTCCCCGTAAATCGTTACCCTGACTCTTGACAATTTGTCGCAGATATGTTAATCTTGACAAATATGACCATATTAGTCAACTATTATACCTTCGGGGCTGGGAGAGGAAACGGAGACCGATGAAGCTTTCCACCCGGTCGCGCTACGGTACCAGGGCCCTCCTGGAACTGGCCATCAGCTCCGGCGAGAGCCCGGTCATGTTAAGAGAAATCGCTAAAAATCAGCAGATTTCTCTGTCGTATCTGGAGCATATAATTTCTCCCCTGATTGCCGGCGGCCTCATCCGCAGCACCAAAGGCCCCCGGGGTGGCATTTCCCTGACCAGGTCTCCCGAAGAGATTAGATTGAGCGAGGTTATCCGCCTCTTGGAGGGTTCGGTGGCGCCGGTGGAGTGTGTTAATCACCCGGAGATATGTGAACGTTCCGGGTTCTGTGTCACCCGTGATATCTGGCGCGAACTTAAAGACGCCATGGAAGGCGTCCTTAATACGACCACGCTGCAGGACCTGGTGGCCCGGCACCGGCAGAAAGAGCCGCTGGAACCGGCCATGTATTACATCTAGTAGAGGAGTATCGCCATGGCAGATACAACTCGGGGAATAGAGAAGCTGCGTTACAAGACCATCGAGCTACCGGAGGTGACCCGGGGCATCGCCCGGGATGCGACCGAGCTCATCGGCAATACCCCGCTGGTCAGGCTTAACCGGATAACCGAAGGGGCCGGGGCGGAGGTGGTGGCCAAGCTCGAGTCGTTCAATCCGCTGTCCAGCGTCAAGGACAGAATCGGCGTGGCGATGATTGTCGCCGCCGAGGAAAAAAGGCTGATTAAACAAGACACGGTTATCGTGGAGCCCACCAGCGGCAATACCGGTATCGCGCTGGCCTTTGTCTGCGCCGCCCGGGGCTACCGGCTCATCCTCACCATGCCCGATACGATGTCCCTGGAACGCCGCCAGCTGCTGTCCATTATGGGCGCCGAGCTGGTGCTGACCCCCGGGGCCGAAGGGATGCCGGGGGCGATAAGAAAGGCCGAGGAGCTGGCGGCGGCGAACCCCGGCTATTTCATGCCGCAGCAGTTCAAAAATTCGGCCAATCCGGAGATACACCGGCTCACCACCGCCGCGGAAATATGGCGGGATACCGAAGGCAAAGTCGATATTCTGGTCAGCGGGGTAGGGACCGGCGGGACGATTACCGGCGTGGCCGAGGCCATCAAGGCGAAAAAACCGGAATTCAAGACCGTGGCCGTGGAGCCGACCGATTCCCCGGTGCTTTCCGGGGGCAAGGCCGGGCCCCACAAGATTCAGGGCATCGGGGCCGGGTTTGTCCCCGATATCCTCCAGACCAAGCTGATTGATGAGATTGTTACCGTCAGTAACGAGGATGCCGGCGCTACGGCGCGGCGGCTGGCCCGGGAAGAGGGGATACTGGCGGGCATATCGTCCGGGGCCGCCGTCTGGGCCGCCCTGAAGGTGGCGCGCCGGTCGGAGAACCAGGGCAAACTTATCGTGGTAATACTGCCCGATACGGGCGAGCGCTATCTCTCCACCGGGCTCTTTCAGGAGAAGGGCGCTACCGACCCCAACATCTAACCGCAATAACGTTACCCCCAAATAATAAACCAAATTAAGGAGGTAGTATAACAATGTTGAAAGGACTGAAACAGACCGGGGTAATACTGGCGACGCCGGTAGTGATGGTCGCCACGGTCGCCTGCGCCCCCGTCTTGATATGGACGGCGGCCGTTGTCAACTGCCGTCAGGCTATCGTCGAAAGGCGTGCCCGGCGCAAGCTGTCCCCGGCGGGCGAGTTTGCCTGCCGCCTGGATGACGATTGCCCGCCCGGCTATTACTGTCAGGACGGGCGGTGCGTTCCGGTAGCGGCGGACTAGCCGGATTCGTCTTTGCAACGGCTTATTCCCTGCGGTTAGAGGATTTAGCGGCGGTGCCAGCCCGAGTCCTGAGCCACCGGCTGGCGCCGCCAGGATGGTGCGGTAAGGTGGATGCACGGTATTGTTATTGACATAAATCCGGTGGCCCTGCAAATCGGGGGTCTGGAGATACGCTGGTACAGCCTGGCGATAGTCCTGGGGATAATCGTGGCCATCCTGCTGGCGGCGCGAGAGGCCAAGAGGAAGGGCCTGTCCTCGTCAGACATCTACGGCCTGGCACCTTGGGTAATCGTGGCCGGCATGGTCGGCGCCCGGCTCTTTCACGTAGTTGACCGCTGGGACCTTTACAGCGGTAATCCAGCACTGATATTCCAGATTCAGCAGGGGGGCCTGGCCGTATGGGGGGCGCTCGTCGGCGGGGGGTTGGCCACGGTTATTTACGCCCGCATCAAGCACATCCGGCTGGGCCGCCTGCTTGATGTGCTGGTACCGGCGTTACTGGCGGCGCAAATCATCGGCCGGTTCGGCTGCATCGTCAACGGGGACGCTTACGGCGGCGTCACCACGCTTCCCTGGGGATTCATTTACACCCATCCCGATGCCGAGATACCGGCCAGTCTTCTCGGCGTGCCCACCCATCCCTATCCGGTCTACGAAATGCTGTGGAACTCGGTCGCTTTAGTCCTCGTCTACCGGTTCCGAAAATTTTTCCGCCATGACGGACTGCTGTTCCTCGGCTATCTGGCCCACTATTCGCTGGTGCGTTTCTCCCTCAGCTTCTTCCGCCAGGAGAAAGCCGTCCTGGGCGGGCTGCAACAGGCCCAGGTGCTGGCCATTGTCGGGCTGGCGGTAGCCGCCGCCCTGTTTATCTTCCTCGTCGTGCGGGCCAGACATCAAGGGGCCGCCAAAAGTGCCTAGCGGCATTAAATAGGTTAACGATTAGAATGAACGCCAACGTAACCAGACACGACAATTTGAATGACGACAGTAACCGCGCTTTCTGGATTCTATCCCCGGAAACGCCTGAACTCGCGGCGCGCGAGGGGGTGATGACCTGCCTATGGGTCATGCGCCGCCCGCAATGGTTTGCGGGAACAGGACAGTAAATAAATCCAGAAAGAGGTTAACATGACCAAGACAATCGCCGAAATCAACGAGAAAATCCGAAAAGGCCAGGCCGTCGTGGCGACGGCCGAGGAAATACTGGGGGTGGCCGCCAAAAAAGGTATCCCCCAGACGGCCCGGGAAGTGGACGTGGTGACCACGGGGACCTTCGGCCCGATGTGTTCCTCCGGCGCCTACTTCAACGTGGGGCATACCCGCCCGCGCCTCAAGCTCGGCGGGGGCCGGGTAACGCTCAACGATGTGCCCGCCTACGCCGGGTTTGCCGCCGTGGATATCCTCCTGGGCTGCACGGCCATGCCCGACGATGACCCGAGGAACCGGACGCACCCCGGCGAGTTCAGTTATGGCGGCGGGCACGTTATCGAGGAGCTGGTGGCCGGTAAAGACGTGCGGCTGGTCGCCACCGCCTACGGCACGGACTGCTACCCGAAGAAAAAGCTGGAAACCCTGCTCAATATCAAAGATATCAACGAGGCGGTGCTCTTCAACCCCCGCAACGCCTACCAGAACTACAACGTGGCCGTAAATCTATCGGATAAGACCATCTACACCTACATGGGGGTCTTGAAGCCCAAACTAGGTAACGCCAACTACTGCAGCGCCGGACAGCTCTCGCCGCTCCTCAACGACCCGCTGTATAAGACCATCGGCATCGGCACCAGGATATTCCTCGGCGGCGGTGTCGGCTACGTGGTCTGGCAGGGGACGCAGCATAATCCGGGCGTACCGCGGACGGAAGGCGGCGTGCCGAAGAAGCCGTCCGGGACGCTGGCGGTCATCGGTGACCTGAAACAGATGAAGCCGGAGTGGCTGCGCGGTGTCAGCATGCAGGGATACGGCACTACCATGGCCGTCGGTGTCGGTATTCCCATACCGATAACCTCCGAGGAAATCCTGCGCTACACGCTGGTCAAGGACGCCGATATCGTGGCCCCCATCGTCGACTATGCTACGGCCTACCCCCAGCGGCAGCCGGATAGCCTGGGCGAGGTCAACTACGCCCAGCTCAGGACCGGACATATAGAGGTACAGGGGAAAAAGGTGCCGACCGCCTCGCTGTCCAGCTACCCCAGGGCGGTCGAGATTGCCCAGACCTTGAAAGACTGGATCGAGAAGGGAGACTTCGTCCTCACCGAGCCAGCGGCCCCCCTGCCGGGGGTAGAGGCGGGCATCACCTTTAAGAACCTCGAGGAACGCCCGCCCGAGGGGTCGTAAAAGGTAGCGGCGGGGTCGCCGGAATAGAATAAGAAAAAACTGCCCGGGGCAGGGCAGTTTCCCGGCCAGCTGTCCTGTCCCGGGCTATCCCCGGAGTGACTGTGTTAAGGAGATAGCCAATGAAACCCATCTACCTGGACTATGCCGCCACCACGCCGGTGCATCCCGATGTCCTGGCGGCGATGGCCCCCTATCATACCGATATCTTCGGGAATCCCTCCACGGTTTACTCCTACGGTCAGGAAGCCAAGAGTGCCGTCGCCAAGGCCCGGGCCCGGATTGCCGGGCTCATCGGGGCCCGTGATGAAGAAATCGTCTTTACCAGCGGCGGCACGGAAGCGGATAATTTTGTCATCAAGGGGATGGCCTTCGCCAGAGAGGGCCGGGGAAATCATATCATCACCACCGCCATCGAGCACCACGCCGTGCTGGAGACGGTCAAGTTTCTGGAGAAAATGGGTTTTGAGGTGACCTATCTGCCGGTGGATGAGTACGGGCTGGTTGACCCCGACGACGTCCGCCGGGCCATCACCCCGCGGACGATACTCATCTCGGTGATGCACGCCAACAACGAGATAGGTACCCTGGAGCCGATTGCCGATATCGGTCGGGTGGCCCGCGAGGCCGGCATCTGCTTTCACGTTGATGCCGTGCAGACGGTGGGGCACATCCCGGTGGCCGTGAACGAGCTCGGCGTGGATTTGCTCTCCATGTCGGCCCACAAGCTCTACGGCCCCAAGGGAGTGGGGGCCCTCTACGTCAGGAAAGGGACTAACCCGGTCTCCTTTATGCACGGTGGCAAGCAGGAGGGAAAGCGCCGCGCCGGTACGGAGAACGTCCCCGGTATCGTCGGCTTCGGCCGGGCGGCGGAACTGGCCGGACAGGAAATGGGCGGGGAGGCCGAGCGCTTGACCGGCCTGCGCGACCGGCTTATCGCCGGTCTTCTGGAACGCATCGACCACGCCCGCCTCAACGGCCATCCCATCCTGAGGCTGCCGAATAATGTCAACCTGAGCGTGGATTTTATCGAGGGGGAATCGATGCTCCTCAACCTCGACCTGGAAGGGATTTGTGCCGCTACCGGCTCGGCCTGCAGCTCGGGAAGCCTGGAGGCATCTCACGTCCTGCTGGCCATCGGGCTGCCCAGTCTACAGGCCCAGGGTTCGTTGCGGTTCACGCTGGGCAAGTGGACTAACGAGGCGGAGATAGACAGGGTTCTGGAAGTTTTACCCGGCATCGTGGCCAGGCTCAGGGCAATGTCGCCCCTCTTGCGCAGCCGCCGATAGGGGGAGAGAATATGCCTGATGGATCGTCTTCATACAGCGATAAGGTAATGGAGCACTTCAGGAACCCGAGGAATGTTGGTGATATGGAGAACCCCGATGGCATCGGGCACGTGGGTAATCCGGTGTGCGGCGATATCATGGAGCTCTATATTAAGGTAGAGCGTGGCACCATTACCGACGCCAAGTTCAAGACATTCGGCTGCGGTGCCGCCATCGCGACCAGCTCGATGGTGACCGAGCTGGTCAAGGGGAAGAGCCTCAAAGAGGCGCTGAAAATCTCCAATAAGGCGGTGGCGGAGGCCCTGGGTGGACTGCCGCCGGTGAAGATGCACTGCTCGGTGCTGGCCGAGGAGGCGCTGAAATCGGCCATCGATGACTACTTAGCCAAACACAAGGAGACGGCCCATGGCAGTTAATGAAATGCCGGAAATCGGTAAAATCTCGCCCGCCATCTTCAACGAGCTTATCTTCCCGCGGCTGGGGGCCAGGAGCGATAAGATTCTGGTGGGGCCCCAGCACGGGGTGGATGTCGGCATCGTGGAGGTCGGGGGCCAGGCGGTCTCCTTTACCACCGACCCCGTCTTTATCGTCCCCGAATACGGCTGGGAGCGGGCCGCCTGGTTTGCCCTGCACATCATCGCCTCGGACTCGGTCACCAGCGGCCTCCGGCCCCGCTATCTCTCCATCGACCTGAACCTGCCCATGGAGATGACCAAAGAGCAGCTGGAGACGGTCTGGGACATTATCCACCGGGAATGCGAGAAACTGGGCATCGCCATTATCACCGGCCACACCGCCCGCTACGAGAACTGCCATTACCCCATGGTCGGCGGGGCCACCCTGGTGGGCACCGGCGGGCTGGACGAATACGTCACGCCCCGGCTGGCCGGCGTGGGTGATAAGATAATCATCACCAAGGGGCCGGCCATTGAGGCCAGCGGTATCCTGGCGACGATGTTCCCCCGGCTCATCGGCGAGCGGTTCGGGGACGACTTCAGCCGGAAGGCGCAGGACATATTTTATAAAATGTCGGTGGTGGAGGACGCCCTGACGGCAGTCAGCGTGGGGGTGAGGGACAACGGTGTCACCGCCATGCACGACGCCACCGAGTGCGGGGTGTGGGGCGGGCTCTACGAGCTGGCGCAGGCGGCCGACCTGGGCGCCCGGATTGAAAAGGAGCGCATCATCGTCGCCGAGGGTGTGCCCGAGATATGCGCCTATTTTGATATTGACCCCTATGCCTCCATCAGCGAGGGGACGCTGCTGATTGCCTGCAAGGAACACAAGGCCGAAGCGGCGGTGGCGGCCCTAACGCAAAAAGGCATCCCGGCCTCCATCGTGGGGGAATTGACCCGGCCGGAGCAGGGGATGGTGCTGGTAGAGGGGGCTCAAGAGAAAAAGCTGGAGCACCCTATCGTCGACCCCTTCTGGCGGGCCTTCTACGGCGCCCTGGAAAAACACGGCTCTCAGGGCTAGACGCTAGTCCGAAAAATCAACCACCACTTCCTTGACATCCCACAGAGGCTCTATCTTCTCCATGATTTCCTCTTTGATGGCGGGGGCGAACTGGTGATTGCCCGGCAGGTCAATGCTGACGCGCACGCGTCCATCCTTTAATTTAATGTCCTTCACCAGGTTGGTGCGCACCAGGTCCAGGCCGGAAATGGGGTTCATGACCTTCTTGAGGCGGCCGCGGATGGTCTCCAGCGTCGTTGGTTGCCTCTCCTTAATCAGCCCGTGGCGCTCCTCGTAGTTCTGGATGGCGGAGCGCAGCCCCTCGATGGCCAGCACCGAGCAGTGCGCCTTAATCTTGGGCAGCCCACCCAGCGCCTCCGAGGCCTCCTGCCAGGTAATCTTCTTGGCGGCGTCCAGCGTCTTGCCCTTGGCCAGCTCGGTGATGATGGAGCCGGTGGCGATGTTGGAGGCGCAGCCGTAGGATTCGAACTTGACATCCGAGATAACGTGCGTCTTGGGGTCTACCTTGATATAGACGGCCACCATGTCCCCGCAGGCCGGGCTGCCTTCGGTGGCCTGCCCGTCGGGGTTGTCAATTTTGCCCACGTTGTGGGGGTGGCGAAAGTGTTCCAGTACCGTTTCGCTGTAGGGAGATTTCATTATTTCCCCTCCTCTCCTGGTCGGGTCCGGCCCAGGGGACTGATACTTCTTAGTTCTTTGACCACCTCGGCCAGTGCTTCAACCACGGCATCAGCCTCCTCCGTGGTGTTATCGCGCCCCAGGCTGATGCGTATCGAGCCGTGGGCCCTTTCGTGGTCGCCGCCGATGCCGTAGATAACGTGGCTGCCCTGCAGGGAGCGGCTGAAGCAGGCCGAGCCGGTGCTCACGGCGAAGCCGCGCATGTCCAGGTGCAGGGTGATGGACTCCCCCTCGACGTAATGGAAGCTGATATTGACGTTCTGGGGGACTCTCTGCTGGCGGTGGCCGTTGAGGGTCGTGTCCGGTATCTCGCTCAATATTCGCTTGATGATGCGGTCGCGCAGGGCCTGCAGGTTCTTGTTTTCCTGGGGCGTAATCAATTCTATGGCCTTGGCGAAGCCGATGGCGCCGGGGATGTTCTCCAGGCCGGCGCGCCGGTCGAGCTCCTGAAAACCCCCGTCCATCCACTTGGCGATGGCCGTCCCCTTACGGATATAAAGCCCGCCGATGCCCTTGGGGCCGTGCAGGGTGTGGGCGGCCACGGTGATTAAGTCCACCGGCACCCTGGCCGTATCGAGGGGGACGCGCCCGAAGGTATGGGTGGCGTCGGTGTGGAAGAGGGTGCCTTTTTCGCGGCAGATAGCGCCGATGGCGGCGATATCCTGAATGGTGCCGATTTCCTGATTGGCGTGCTGGATGGATACCAGAATGGTCTCCTTAGTGATAGCGGCCTTGAGCTTGGCGGGGTCAACCAACCCCTCGCCGTCCACGTCCAGCTGGGTCACCTTAAAGCCCTGCCTTTCCAGGGCCTCGGCGCTGTGGAGCACGGGGAAGTCCTCGATTTTGGAGACAATGATATGCTGGCCTTTCTTCGGGCCGAGGGCTAGGGCGACCCCCTTGAGGGCCATGTTGGACGACTCGGTGCTGCCCGAGGTGAAGACGAACTCTTCCGGGCCGGCGTTGAGCGCTTTGGCCAGGCTGGCCCGGGCCGCGTCCAGCGCCTCGCGGGCCTCGATGCCCTGGGTGTAGGCGAACTCGGAGGTGGCCACCGCGTAGGTATCGAAAAAATACGGTCGCATCGCCTCCAGTACCCGCTCGTCGAGGCGGGTAGCGGCGGCATTATCCAAATAGATACGCTTGTCCGGCATTTTACCTCCGCTAGATGAACAGGGTTACCGAGGCGTCTTTGGCCTCGTCCATGTAGGTGCCGACGCCGCAGTAATCTGTAATTAAGTCGTCGCGCAGATCTTCTTTCTTCACGCCCATGATGTCCATGGTCATGTCGCAGGCCAGCACCTTGCCGCCCAGCTCCAGGAAATCGCGGAAAAGCTTCTCCAGCGAGGTCACGTTGGCCTGTTTCATCTTGCGCTTTATCATCCACTTGCCCAGGCCCAGCATGTTCATCTTGGAAAGGGGCCCTTTCTCCAGCCCGCCTTTCTTGAGGCGCTGCAGCCCCCAGAAGGTGAAAAAGAGCGACGCCTCCAGGCCCATGGACAGGGCGCCGTTGCCCAGTATCAGGGCGCTGTAGAGTTTATCCATATCACCGCTGTGCACGATGATAGCTGCCTTGTTAGCCACGGTTGTTGCCTCCTTCTACCGGCGTATCCTTATCTTCCAGGTCCCTGCCGGCTCGTCTTTGACTTCCAGGAGTTCCAGCCCCATGGCCTTGACCGCCATGGGTATCTCTCTTTTGGAAGAAGGGTGGGTGCCGGTAACTTCAACGATATCGCCCGTTTTGGCCTGCCGCAGCGCCTTGCGTGTTTCTACCAGCGGCACGGGGCAGGTCTCTCCGGTGCAATCAACTTTAATTTCCGCCATTTTAGCTGCTCCCCCCGGTTGCGCTTTTTACCAATCCCATTAATAATATCATATTTCACGCCAAAGATTGTGTCTGTGATTAATATCTCCAAAATGGGGGGTGCTGCCTGGCCCGGCGCGAAATGTCACGGATTTGTAATTTTCCCGGCGAATATTGTATAACTATTCCACTACCGGCCGTATATAATGGCGGGTAGTGATGGGGAGCCCGGTGCGCTCCGGGCGGAAGGAGGGCGAGTTGGCCGAAGTTAAAAGGATTACGGTTGAGGAACTGAAGCGCCAGCTGGATAGCGGCGAGCCGGTGGTGCTTATCGACACGCGCAATCCGCACGACTGGGGCGAATCGGATGTGAAGCTGCCGGGGGCGCGGCGTATCCATTTTAGTGAGCTGGAAATGCACCTCGATGAGCTGCCCCGCGACGGCTTAATCGTGGCCTACTGCACCTGACACGAGGAGGCGTCCAGCGCCCGTGCGGCGCAGATACTGATGGAGCACGGTTTTGAGAACGTGCGCGCTCTCAAGGGCGGTTTCGGTGCCTGGCTCGACGCCGGTTATCCGGTGGAACCCAAGCTGCCGGCTTGACACGCCCGCTCAGACTAGCGGCGGCCTGATTGGGGCCGGCGATTATCGTTCCTGACGATACAGCGCCAGGAAAATGGCGTTGGTCCAGGAAAAGCCTTTCTGTGTCTTGTACCTTTCGTCGTCCGAGCCTTTCGTCAGGTTGACCACGTCGTATTTTTCCCAGAGATACCCCGTTTCCTCGAAGACCCTGGCGCACAGATTGAGCCACCTGTCCCTGATATCGCGCGCTTTGGCGTCGTAGCCGTAGTTCTGGAGGCCGGTTACGGTCAGCCACTGCAACGGCGGCCACCCGTTGGGGAAGTTCCACTGCCTCTCCGGCATCCCGTAGTCCTGGTCGCAGGTCGCCAGCCCGCCGGGGTGCTCGAAGAGGTGCAGGTTGGCCACTAGTCGCTCGGCTTGGTCCGGCGTCGCCAGGTGGCACCAGAGCGGGGTGTAGGCCGCCAGCGTCCTGACGT
This sequence comes from Dehalococcoidales bacterium, assembly GCA_034420195.1. Classification (GTDB taxonomy): domain Bacteria; phylum Chloroflexota; class Dehalococcoidia; order Dehalococcoidales; family RBG-16-60-22; genus DAOUEH01. Next base: position 15,059 of record DAOULO010000004.1, on the reverse strand, counting down.
GGGATGGCCGCGCGTTTTTCACATCATAATCGAAGAACAGCCCCGCCTTCTCGTCCCACATGTATTCGTTAATCAGGTCGCGGCGTTTTTCTGCCAGTCTCTGCCATACCCCGGCGGTCTCCGCATCCCCCAGGGCCAGATAATAACTGGCGAAATCGCTTTCGTACTTATACAGGTAGCCGTTGAGGCAGACCGGGCAGAAATCGTTGGCCCTTTTCAGGAACCGCGGCGTCAGGTCCCACCCCGATTCTTCTTCGGTAGGCTGGTTCTCTCCGGAACTGTCGAAAAATCGGCTGAGGCCGATTTCCGGTACCAGGTGCGGTACCGCGTTCCAATAGTGATTATATTCCTTCTCGGCCGTTGCCAGGGCCCTTCGCAGCCAGGCATCATCCTTTTCCCGGGAGTATATTTCGTTAATCATTGAGGTGAGCAAGGGCGGCTGCGAGCGCGTCAGGTAATAGGCCCGGTTGGCGTTGGGTACGAAGCCGTACTTTTCAATCAGATACAGACAGTTCTCGGTCATGCCCCGGGCCAGTTCCAGCCAGCCCAGCTCCACCAGCCCCAGCAGCGTAAAATAGGAGTCCCAGTAGTACATCTCGTTGAATAAATCGGTATTGGGCACCACGTAGGGATGGGGCAGGCCCAGCAAAGTCCCTGCGTCATCCTGGCGCGTTATTACGCAGTCTTTCAGGCTCTTTTCGATATAGGCTAAACACGCGGCGAATTGTCGGTCTGGTGCTGGCATTATTCCCCCCGTTTTCTTACGGCTTTGGACAGTTCTATACCTAGCATGATAGCATGCTAGGGGGTGCTACGAAAATGCCTGCGGGGCCGGCCGTGATGCAAATGTCACAGTTTTGTAACATTCCGCCGGGATATTTTATAACTTCTCCATCCCCGCAATTTTAAAATACTCCGTATAGGCCGTGACATCGTTCGGTAAACCCCCGTGATAAGAGGAGGTGAGGCGACGGCAACCATGAAGCCAGTCAAACAAGTAATCCCCAACTTAGGTTCAAGGAGGTACATAATGCAACTTACCAAGAAAATTCCCTATATCCTCGTCGCGGTGCTGCTGGCGGCCACCGCTTTCCTGGCCGCCTGCGCCGGTGGGACCGACCAGGGTACCATCGGCACGGTCAACGTGCTCGGCGTCTGGGGCGGCGACGAGCTCGCCAGCTTCCAGGCGATGGTCGCTCCCTGGGAGGCGCAGACCGGTGGCGCCATGGGCTTCTCCGGCACGCGCGACCTCATCGCCATCCTGACCACCCGCATCCAGGCCGGCAACCCGCCGGACGTGGCCATCCTGCCCAATCCGGGCCAGATGGTAGAGCTGGCCAACGACGGTGAGCTGGTGGCGCTGGACTCCTTCCTGGATATGAACTTAATCGAGTCACAGTATGCCCAGGGCTGGCTCGACCTGGGTACGGTCAACGGCAAGCTCTACGGCATCTTCATGAAGGCCGATAGCAAGAGCACCGTCTGGTACGACCCCAAGGTCTTCCAGGCCAACGGCTGGACGGTACCGGAGACCTGGGACGATATGATTGCTCTCTCCGATACGATACTGGCCGGGGGCGCCATGGCCCCCTGGTCGGTGGCGGTGGAGAGCGGCGAGGCCAGCGGCTGGCCGGGCACCGACTGGATTGAGCAAATCCTGCTCCACGAGTCGGGCGGCGATGTCTTTGACCAGTGGGTAAACCATGACATTCCCTGGACGGATGCCCGCATCAAGTCCGCCTGGGAGAAGTTCGGGCAGATTGCCCTGACACCGGGTTACGTCCCCGGCGGGGCTACCGCCGTGCTGGCGACCAACTTCGTCGACGGCTCGTACCTGCCCTATAACGACCCGCCCCAGGCGGCCATGTACTATCTGGGCGCCTTCACCCAGGGCTTTATTGCCGAACAGTTCCCCGACCTGACGGCCGGTACGGACTACTCCTTCTTCCCCTTCCCGACGATTGACCCGGCCTACGCCGGGGCGGTCACCGGCGGCGCCAATGTGGTCGTCGTCTTCAAGGACAACGCCACGACACGCTCCTTCGTGGAGTACCTGGCCTCGCCGGAGGCGCAGCAGATATGGGTGAACCGCGGCGGCTTCACCGCCGTCAACAAGGACGTCAGCCTGGACGCTTATCCCAACCAGCTGGCCCGCCAGGCGGCCGAGCAGCTGACCAACGCCACCATCTTCCGCTTCGACGCCGACGACAACATGCCCTCGGCAGTGCAGAAGGCCTTCTGGGATGGTATACTGGCTTATCTGCAGAACCCCGGCCAGCTGGATAGTATCCTGGCCAATATCGAAGCCACGGCGGCAGACGCCTACCAGTAGACCTGAACCGGGTGGGGGCGGTGTGGGGTAGCCGGACGTCCCACGCCGCCCCGCCCGTAGCCTAACCGGACAAAAACGGCAAACGGCGGGCGCATGGATAACTCTCAATCCGGACTTTACGGGCGATTGTGGCGTAAGCTCACCGGCCGGCGGCTGCTCCCCTGGCTGTGGCTGCTGCCCGCCCTCTTTTTCATCATCCTTTTCCTGGTCTATCCCGTCGCCGATACGCTGCGCCTGAGCTTCATGAACCAGGACTCCACCGCTTACGTCGGCACGCAGAACTACGCTTACGTCTTCACCAGCAACACCACCCAGTCCGCCCTGCTGAATAACCTGCTCTGGCTGCTGCTCTTTACCACCCTGACCGTTGGCCTGGGACTCACCTTCGCCGTGCTCACGGGGAGGGTGCGCTATGAGGCGGTGGCCAAAGCCGCCATCTTTATCCCCATGGCCATTTCCTTCGTGGCGGCGGCGGTCATCTGGCGGTTCATGTACGCCTACCGGCCGGAGGGCTTTACCCAGATTGGGCTGGTCAATGCCATCGGCACCGGCGTCGGGCTGCAGCCGATCGCCTGGATTATCGAGCACCCGCTGCCCTACATCGACGTCTCCCTGCCGCAGCCGCTCTTCACCAATAACTTCGCCCTGGTGGCCGTCGGCGTCTGGATGTGGACGGGCTTCGCCATGGTGGTGCTCTCCGCCGGTCTGAAAGGGATTTCCACCGAGGTAATCGAGGCCGCCCGCGTCGACGGGGCCAGCGAATGGCAGATTTTCTGGCGCATCATCCTCCCCATCCTCAGCCCCACCGTTGCCGTCGTGGGCACGACGCTGGTCATCCAGGCGCTCAAGAAGTTCGATATGGTCTGGGTGATGACGGCCGGCAACTACGGCACGGACGTGGTGGCGACGCTGATGTTCAAGGAGATGTTCAACTTCCGTAACTTCGGGCGGGCCTCCGCCTTGGCGGTGGTGCTGCTGGCGGCCATCCTGCCTATCATGCTTGTCAACATCCGCCGCTTCCGCCGGCAGGAGGAGACGCGATGAGCGCGCCGTCGCCGCCGTTCACGGGGAGTTTTCTGGGGAGGCTGCGCCGGCTGACGACGCGGCTGCCGCTGCACGTCATTATCATCGTCATCGGACTGCTCTGGATGACGCCGGCCTTCGGCCTGCTGGTGAGCTCGTTCCGGGACGCCCGGGACGTGGCCAGCTCCGGCTGGTGGACGGCCTTCCAGCTACCCTTCCAGTTTACGCTGGAGAACTACGGCGAGGTCCTCACCCAGAACAACATGGGCACCAGCTTTGTCAACAGCCTGATTATCTCCATACCCGGCACCATTATCCCCATCCTACTGGCCGGTTTCGCCGCCTTTGCCTTTGCCTGGATGAAGTTCCGCGGCCGGGACATCCTCTTCATCTTCGTGGTCGCCCTGCTGGTGGTGCCGGTGCAGATGACGCTGATACCCGTGCTAAGGCTCCTCACCAATCTCAACCTGGCGGGGAGCTTCCCCGGCATCTGGCTGGCGCACACCGCCTACGGGCTGCCCTTCGCCATCTTCCTGCTGCGCAACTTCTTCGGCGGGCTGCCGCGCGAGCTGCTCGAATCGGCCTACCTCGACGGCGCCTCCAACATGCGTGTCTTCTTCCGGCTGGTGCTGCCGCTCTCGGTGCCCGCCCTGGCCTCGCTGGCCATCTTCCAGTTCCTCTGGGTCTGGAACGACCTGCTGGTGGCCCTGGTCGTCCTGCAGGACCCGGCCCTGGCCCCGCTGCCGGTGGCCATTACCAACCTGGTCAGTTCCTTCGGCACGCAGTGGCAGCTGTTGACTTCGGCGGCGTTTATCTCCATGATGTTACCATTGGTCATTTTCTTCGCCCTGCAGCGCTATTTCGTCGAGGGTGTGCTGACCGGGTCGGTAAAAGGGTAATATTAGGTAAGGATATTCAAGAGGTAAGATGAGCCAGGTTCGCTTTGAAAACGTTACCAAGCAGTTTGGGGAGACGGTCGCCATCAATGACTTCAGCCTGGAAATCCCGGATAAGGAATTCCTGGTGCTGGTGGGACCTTCCGGCTGCGGCAAGACCACGGCGCTGCGCCTGCTCTCCGGCCTGGAAGAGGTCACCGCGGGCGAAATCTACATCGGCGACCGGCTGGTGAATAATGTCGCCCCCAAAGACCGTAATATCGCCATGGTCTTCCAGTCTTACGCCCTTTATCCCCACCTCTCCGTTTATGACAACATGGCCTTCGGGCTGAGGCTGAAGAAGACTCCCAAGGACGAGATAAACCGCCGTGTCCATCAGGCCGCCGCGGTGCTGGGCATCGAGGCGCTGCTCAAACGCAAGCCCCGCCAGCTGTCCGGCGGGCAGCGCCAGCGGGTGGCCCTGGGGCGGGCCATCGTCCGCGAGCCGGCCGTCTTCCTCCTCGACGAGCCCCTCTCCAACCTTGACGCCAAGCTGCGGGTGCAGACGCGCACCGAGCTGAGCCAGCTGCACCAGCGCCTGGGGACGACCTTCATCTACGTGACTCACGACCAGGTGGAAGCGATGACGATGGCCACCCGTATCGCCGTGATGAATGAGGGGATGCTCCAGCAGGTCGGCACGCCCCAGGAGCTATACGATAGCCCGGTCAACCTCTTCGTGGCCGGGTTTATCGGCAGCCCCTCGATGAACCTCTTTGAGGTCACCGTCAGCCGGGCAGGCAAGCAGACTCGCCTGGCTACCGATACCTTTAACGTCGACCTGCCCGCCGCCAAAGCCGCCCGGTTGGCATCCTTTACCGGTAAAAAAGTTGTTATGGGGATACGCCCCGAGAACATCCATCACCCGGACTACCCGCCTTCCGGCATCACGCCGGCCCGGGTCAAGGCCAAGGTGGACGTGACCGAGATGATGGGCAACGAGATTTTGGTTTATCTGATGACCGGCGAGAAACGGTTCCTTGCCCGGCTCGACCCGCGCGTACGCGTCAGCCCCGGACAGGAAGTGGAAGTCGTCTTCAACCTGGACGGCTTGCAGTTCTTCGACGTGACTACGGGTAAGGCGCTGGCTTGAGGGGATTAGGGTCTAACGGGCGCGTTAACCCTGCTCGTGGTCACAGATGTTAGCCGTAGTGTCGAGATTACCACTCAGGTAACTGAGCACGGCGTTCTCCGGGTCGCTGGCCACGGCGCCAAGCACCACGCTGATGCCGTGCTGTTGGAATAACTCCACCGCCCGGGGCCCCATACCCCCGGCGATGACGACCGCAGCACCTCGCTCCGCCAGCCAGACGGGTAAAAGCCCGGGCTGATGTTCGGGTGAAGTAATGAGCTCCTGGCCGATAATCTCCTTCTTCTGCTCATCCACATCAAAAAAGGCGAATTGTTCGCAATGGCCAAAGTGCGGCGAGAGCTTGCCACCCGTTACCGGTAGCGCGTATTTCATCGAGCACCTCCAGATTTATTTAGGCTATTCTCAAACGGTATTCCGGTTTGCCGTGGCTGAATCCGATTATTACTGACACCCTTTTCCCCTCGGCCAGGTATCTCTCCGATTCCTCACGCAATTGCTTTGACTCGGGTGATTGCAGAAAGGCTACCAGGGCCTCGTACTTGCGCCGGGTAGCCTGGCTGGCTCCCCCTTCCCGGAGAAGCTGCATGAGACAGTCATTCAATTCCTGCTCGCCCAGGCATTTGATACATTTGCCGGGAATCTCTCTGGTGGAATACCTGGGTTCAAGCTCGAACGAGTCCACAAAATTACCCCCGATTAATTCATCATGACGCACACGCCGTGGACTACTTTCAGGTGGTTAGCGTGGCAAAATTTAATGGCGGCTTCGCTCTCCGAACCCGGCTGCAGCCAGATTCTTTCGTATCCCAGTTCCCGGCACTGTTCCAAAATGACTTCGGTGACATCCGGCGGCACGACGAAATCGACGACATCGGCCTTTGCCGGTATAGCGGCGAGGGCGGGATAACAGGTAAGGCCCTCTATCTCGCTGACGCGGGGATTTACCGGGTATACTTCGTAGCCGCGGTTCTTTAAATTCAGCACTATCTGATGGCCGTATTTCTCGGGGTTATCCGTGGCGCCGATAACGGCGAACTTCGGCTGCGCCATAAATTCTTTAATCAAATCCTGCATGAGATATCACCCCTTACTAAATACACCGACTTATCCGTCCTTGCCGAGTATATCGGTAACGCCGTGCCACAGTGTTTCTATCTGCCGGCTGATACCGTTGTTCGCGTAGGCCACCAGCGGCTGGCCGTGGACCATAGCCTCGGTAACGATATTATCGAAGGGGATACGACCAACCACCTTGACTCCCCGGGTGGAACAGTGCTCTTCGATAATGCGGGTGTTCTCTTCGTTAATATCGTACTTGTTGATGCCGACCAGAGCCGGCACCCCGAAGTGGCTGCAGACGCCGAGCACCCGCTCCAGGTCGTAGCGTCCTGATAACGTCGGCTCGGTTATCAAAAGGGCCAGGTCGGCCCCGGAAAGCGATGAGATGACCGGGCAGCCGATGCCCGGCGGGCCGTCGCTGATGATGTAAGCCAGCCCCCGTTTTTTCGCTATTTCCTTCGCCTTGCGCCTCACCGTGGCGACGAGCTTCCCGGAATTCTCCTGGGCAACCCCCAATCTGGCGTGAACGAGCGGCCCGTACGCGGTTTCGGAGACAAACCATTTCCCGGCCAGATTATCTTTCATGGAGATAGCTTGCGTGGGACATATTTGCGAACAAAGGCCGCAGCCTTCGCAGGCAATCGCATCAACCTTATAATTCTGAATCGCCCGGAACCGGCACCGCTCCTCACATAAACTACACTGGTTGCACTTGCGTTCATCGATAGTAGCTGATGAGCCACTCCAGAATTCATGCTCTTCCGCCACCGTCGGCCGAAGCAGGAGATGAAGGTCGGCGGCATCCACATCACAGTCAGCCAGGGCCGTGCCCTTGGCCAAGGCCGCCAGCGAGCCGACGATGGTGGTCTTACCGGTGCCGCCCTTACCGCTTAAGACGACAATTTCTTTCACTTACCAGCTCCACGATATTTTCCCAGAGCCCGACGAAACTTTCCCGCCAGGCGGGCATACCATCAACCAGCGTCACTCCCTGCGAGTAGAGGCGGGCAATCTCCACATCAAGGGGGATAGTCATCAGTACGGGCAGCTTCTCCTGGCGGCAGTATTCGGCAACTCCGCCGTGATGGGTCATAGTACGGTTGATAATCACCCCGCCGGGTAGGTTGAGCGTTCGCACCATCGCCACCGCCAGCGACAGGTCATGAAGACCGAATGGGGTAGGCTCGGTCACCAGCAGGCAGAAATCGCTGCCTTTGAGTGATTCTACCACCGGGCAGGACGTTCCGGGCGGGGCGTCAATAATGACAATGCCGTTATCATTCGTCCGCGCTTTGACCTCTCTGATGACCGGTGGCGCCATCGCCTCACCTATCGTCAGTTTGCCCTGCACGAAACTGATGCCGGCGGCCTGCCCCGACTCGACCAGCCCTATGGCCCGGTCTGCCTCGGTGATTGCCTTTTCCGGACAAAGATAGCTACAGGCGCCGCATCCGTGGCAGAGCTGGGGGAAGGTCAGCACCTGCTCGCTGAGGACGGCGATGGCATGATAGGCGCAGACCTCGGCGCAACGGCCGCAGTAGTTACACCTGGTCTCATCAACGTGAGGCACGGGTATAGCGATGGCTTCGCTCCTGTCAATAACCGGCTTCACGAAGATGTGGGCGTCGGGCTCCTCGACATCACAGTCGAGCAGCTGCACCGCGTGCCTTTCTTTCAGGGCAAGCGCGAGACTGGTCGCCAGCAGCGTCTTGCCGGTTCCCCCTTTGCCGCTGGCCACGGAGACAATCATTTTAGGCTCGCAGCATCTTGGTGCCACACTTGGGGCAGCTCAGGTCATAGCAGGGTGTACCTTGCTGGTGGGGCACTGTCTCGCCGCAGCTGGGGCAGACGCAGTTGCCCCCCGGCCCAGCGCCGGCGCGACTGCCGCTCATCCTGCCCCCTCGCTGCCCGCGCCCGGTGGGAGGCCCCGTTCCGTCACCTCGAGGCATAACAACACCTCCAATCTGATTTAGCTTTATCTACCGCCCATTCCCCGGCCGCGACCCATCCCGGCGTGGCCGGCTACATTAGCCTGGGAACTGGCCTGGTACTTACCCGAGTTATAGCTCGCCACCGCCGCCGCTATCTGGCCGGAAACACCGGTGAAAACCTTGATGCCGGCGGCCTGCAGAACGTTGAAGGCATTGGGGCCACAGTTGCCGGTAAGTACCGCGTCGATTCCTTTTTCGGCCAGATACTGCCCCGTCGCTATCCCGGCGCCGCCTCCCGACATCGCCCCGGTATTTTCCACGGCTTCAAACTCCATGGTGGCCGGGTCAACCACGACGAAATAACTGCAGCGGCCGAAGCGTGGGTCAACCTGGGCGTTCAGGTCGGTTCCCGTAGCTGATACGGCAATCTTCATCAGCCATACCTCCTGTCTGCTAATCTTGTTTTTCCAGCTCTTGGATGCGGCGCTCAATCTCGGCGATATCGCGCTTCATCACCTTGGACTGTTCCTTCAGGTAGTCCAGTTCTGCCTCCGGTGCGGGCTGGTAAGTAGCTGGCGGCGTCACGGCGTAAGCAGACCCTCTTCCTGATGCGCCGGGGTACCAGCATCGCGCTAGACCACCCCGGCCGCGGCCGACGTAGGGCCAGGCGGCCGCAGTACCTCTGAAGCCGAACCCGTAGCCCGGGTAACCGGTTCTGGCACCACGGGGGTTACAAAGCCCTCGGGCGCCGCCAGTCATGGGGCCCATACCGCGGGGCCCTGTCCTGTCAAATCCTGGCATTATGCTCACCTCCTTTCCAATTTATTCTCTCTCGTCGTCAATCAGATAACCCAGCTGCTTGAAGACGGCTTGACCCTCGGCCGATGTCATGAAATCCAGGAATTGCCGGGCGGTCTCTTCAGCCTGGCTGTAGACAGACACGGCGGCCTGCATCTCCCCGATGCCCGTAAGTTGTTCCGGGGGTAAATAGATATTCTCAATCTGCTCCGGGGCCTGAACCTGGTAAAAATGCCAGGTAATAACGGCATCGACCTGCCCCATAATCAGCATGGTCAGCAAATTATCGGGGCGAGCGCCCTCCGTAACGACGTTCGCCCCAATCTCCCCGGCCAGCCCCGCCTTGGCGAAAATCTCCGGGGCGTATTGGCCCAGCAGGGTGGTTTCCGGCCGGGTAACGGCTACTTTGAGGCCCGGCTCGGCCAGGTCAGCCAGAGTCTGAATATTCCGGGGATTACCATTTTTCACGGCGATGACCGGAATCATATAAGCCACGTTTTTCACCGTCTCCGGGTCGATTGCCTGCTTCGCCGCGGCCATTGCCATGAAACTCTGCTCGGGGGCGATATAGATATCGCCGCTCCGCGAGAGCACCATCTGGGAAAGTACCTCACCGCCGCCTCCGTAGCTTACTTCGATAGCAGCCCCGTATTTCTCCTGGAATTTCTGGCAGATTAGGTCAACGGCGGGTTTAGCCCCGGCCGCGGCCCAGACAACTAATTTAGTAGCGGCGCTAGGCGAGCCACAGCTGGTGGTGAAACTAAAGGCCGACATAAAAATCAACCAGGCTAATATCAGACTGGTTGGGGGTGTAAAAATCAGTTCAGCAGCAATTTTCATGCGGTATTGCCTCTTCCCCTGCGGCGCTTGCCGCGACCTCCTCCCCCGTAACCAAGGCCTGCCGTTAGAACCGGCTGAATATCTGAGGTGCGGCAGGTGGGACAGAGGGCCGGGGTAGTGCCGGTGGGTGTGGCGACTTCCCATTCGTGACCACCCTGGCACCGAAAGCGACGGTAGGCCATTTCGAAGTTTCCGCCTTCAATTCTGACCGCCTTACCGTTGAGTAAGGCATCGGCTAGCTTCTTTCTGGCCGAAGCCAGAACTCTCTGAAAAGTCGGGCGGGAAACATTCATCTTCTCGGCGCTGGGCTCCTGCTCTAATCCTTCAAGGTCTTTCAAGCGCAGCGCTTCGGCCTCTTCCAGGGAAAGCCGCACTTCTTCCAGAGACCTTAAGGGTATACCGGCTGGCTTGAAATAAGTCACCTCCGGAATAAAGGCTACCCGGCGGTATTTAAATGGTCTTGCCACGTTGCTGCCTCACAAATTATGAACATATGCTCATAATTTATGATAACAGTTTGTTGAATATCTGTCAATACGTGCCGGAAGTGACCTGGCGAGTAGAATTAATTTGCCTTGACAATGTTTGGCTATCGCAGTACTTTATTGGTGCAGGGCGGCAGAGGACAATGGGCAGAAAAGCAGCCGGTGGGCAAGGCATCAAGGATGCGGGGCTGAAGGTAGACCTCCAGGACATCATCGATGCGGTGGAGGATGAGCTCCTGGTAGTCGATGCTGATTGCCGTGTCAAATTCGCTAATGCCGCCATGCTGGGCAAATTCGGGGAGAAAGACGGGACGCCCATCGGCAAATTCTGCTATCAGGTTTTTCAGGGCCGGGACAGGCCTTGCCGCGAGCCTTTGTGGGAGTGCCCGCTGCAACAGGTCCTCGAAAGCGGTAAGGTCGCCACGATTATTTATCCGGTTCAGCAGCGCGGCGTTCAGAGTTACGTTAAGATTACGGCCTATCCCCTCCGGGATAAGCAGGGCAATACCCGGGCAATAATCGAATCGAGGCGAGACGTTACGGCGGAAAGAGAGCTGGAGACGCAAATTCTAAGGCGTCATCATCAACTCTTCGCCTTGAGTCGTATCTCAAGTGCTGTTAGCGGATTGCACGATTTAGATACCATACTAACGACCGCCCTGGATAACGTGCTAGAGCTTATCAACAGCGACATCGGCGGCATCCTCCTCCTGGACGAAGAGGACGGGACTTTGAGCTATCGTGTGCAGCGGGGCTTATCGGCCAAATACGTTGAACAAACACGGATACCCCCCGGCAAGAGCATCGCGGGGAAAGTGGCCGAAACCGGCGAGCCGATAATACTGGAAGACATCTCCAAAGACCCGCGTATTACTCGTCCTGACCTGGTGCTCGCGGAGGGACTCAAGGGGTTCGTCAGTATTCCGTTGAAGGTAAAACAGCGAGTAATCGGGGTAATGAATATCGCCAGCCACGTGGCCAATCGTTTTGCGGTTGATGATGTCTCTTTACTCAAGTCGATTGGCGACTATCTGGGCACCGCCATTGAGCAGGCCAGGCTCTATGACCAGCTGGCCGAGGCGGGAGAAAGGTATCGGGCGCTTCTGCAGCACACCCTGACCGCGCAGGAGCAGGAACGAAAGAGAATTGCCCGCGAGTTACATGACGAAACCAGCCAGGCAATTACCAGTTTAACGTTAAGCCTGCAGGCTATCATAACCATCGCCGAAATGAAGGGCATCGGGGATGCCGAGTTCATCGAAAAGGTGAAAGCAACCCACGAATTCGCCGTTCATGCCGGCCACGAAATTGTCCGGCTTATGAAAGAACTGCGCCCCAGCTTGCTGGATGAGCTCGGCATGCCGGCGGCCATCCATCGGTATGCCAAGGATACCCTGCAGGCTCACGGCATTGAAGTTACGGCAGAATTCAAGGGTGCCGACGAGCGGTTCCCGCCGGAAGTTGAAGTAACGCTTTTCCGCGTTGCCCAGGGTTTAATCGGCAATATCCTGGAGCACTCTGAGGCCAAAAGTACCGCCATCAAGCTGGAATGCAATGAAAATGAGTGCACCTTACATATTGAGGATGATGGCAAAGGCTTTGACGTCAGCAAGCTGAGGCGGGTGGACCCCAGCGGCCGGGGGGCTGGCCTGTTTACCATTAAGGAGAGGGTAAGTCTGGTCGGAGGCAATTGCAATGTCGACTCCCGTCCCGGCCAGGGCACCCGGGTGACCGTAAAGGTTCCCCTGGCGGGAATGTAATCCATGAAAAGGATAAAGGTGCTGATAGTTGACGACCATACCTTGGTGCGGGCGGGTATCCGTTCCCTGCTGACGCTGGTTAACGATATTGAGGTAGTCGGCGAGGCGTCGGATGGGAAAGAGTCCCTGGCCAAGGTAAAGCAGCTTATGCCGGACGTAGTGCTGATGGACCTGGCGATGCCGGTGATGGGGGGACTGGAAGCCACCCGCCGGCTGCGGAAGGAATTCCCCGGCATAAAGGTACTGGCGCTGACGCAGCATGACGATAGTGAATACGTCATCCCCATCATCGAGGCGGGCGCCAGCGGCTTTATCACCAAGATGTCGGCCTTTTCAGAGCTGGCCGCGGCAATCCAGGCCGCCTACCGGGGGGAATCCTACCTGTCTTCAACGGCGGCCACGGCCCTGGTTGAGGAATACCAGCAGAAAATCCCCGCCGAAGGCGAACAAGACCCCTACCAGCAGCTCACCGACCGGGAAAGGGAAGTGCTCAAGCTGGTTGCCGAAGGCCATACCAACCGCGAAATTGCCGAAATGCTTGTCGTCAGCCCCAAGACAGTCGAGTGGTACAAAAGCAGCCTCATGGGCAAACTGGGCCTACACAGTCGAACCGACCTGATTAAATACGCCATTCGCAAACGGGTCATAATGCTGTAAAGGTTTGAACGAAGTACCTACCATTTATTCTCCCCCAATCCGGCCATTACCAGTAATTTCCCCAGGTACAGATTAGGACATTTCCTAATTGATATTCCGAAGGTATTACCCTTCTCTTTCTGGTGGATTTACTATTGCCACGCCCCGGTCACCGGGCGCAATAATAACTAGCTGTTGGTTGTCGCCAATTGACAAAAGCGGGCGCCTAATGATGAATCTAACCAATAAGAGCCATCAGGAGAGCCGCTTGGAAAAGTCCCCCGACCACAGCCTGGTGCCTCCCTGCCAGTCTGCCTGTCCCCTGCATATGGATATCCGGGAATACGTCAGCCTGGTTTCCCAGGGACGGATTATGGAGGCGCTGCAGGTCATCAGGACGGGCAATCCCTTCCCCTCCATTTGTGCCTACGTCTGCACTCACCCCTGCGAGGAGGCCTGCCGGCGCTCTCAGGTTGATAAACCTATCGCTATCCGTGCCTTAAAGAGGTTCGCCGTGGAGTTCGGCGGTGACAGGATGGTTCGGGCCGAAGCCGAGACCACGCACACCGAAAGAGTTGCCATCGTGGGGTCTGGCCCGGCCGGTCTGGCCTGCGCTTACTATCTCCAGAGACTCGGCTATCCGGTAACCATCCTGGAGGCCCATTCCGAGGTAGGAGGTATGCTTCGCGTGGGCATTCCCCAGTACCGGCTCCCGCGTGAAGTCCTCGATACCGAAGTCCAGAGGTTAACCCGGATGGGGGTTGAAGTCAAGACAAATACCCGCGTCATCTCGCTGGACCTGCTCTTCAAGCTGGGCTACAAGGCCATCTTCGTCACCATTGGTGCCCATCAGAGTCTCCGGCTGGGGATTGAAGGGGAGGAAACTCCCGGTGTGGTAGACGGGGCGACCTTTCTCCGCGAAGTAAACCTGGGACTCAAGCCGTCGCTGGGGAGGCGGGTGGCGGTGGTCGGCGGCGGCAATGTGGCGATTGATGCGGCCCGCACGGCCATCCGCCTGGGTGCCCAAAAGGTGAGCGTCCTCTACCGCCGCAGCCGGGCGGAGATGCCCGCTGACCCTAGCGAGGTGGAGCAGGCCCTGGAGGAGGGGATAGATATTTTATATCTGGTAACACCGACCAAAATCAGCCGCGAAAATAAGAGGTTGAATGCGACCTGCGTGAGAATGGAGCTTGGTGAGCCGGACGAGAGTGGCCGGCAGCGGCCTATCCCCATCAAAGATAGTGAATTCGTGGAAAAGTTTGATACCTTAATCGCGGCTATCGGGCAGGCGCCGCAGACCCCCAGCGATTTCGGGGTTCGCCTGGGCAGAGGCAGCACGATTCAGGTTGACCCGGGCACGCTCACCACCAACCGGGCCGGGGTCTTCGCCGGTGGTGATGCCGTTACCGGGCCGGCCACGGTAACCGAGGCCCTGGCGGCCGGCCGGCTGGCGGCCTCCCGGATTGATGATTACCTCCGGCATAAATACCCGTTGCCGGCCAAGGATGAAAGGGCCAAGCTGGAGGGAGACCTGCTGCCGAAAACCATCGAGATGATTAAGAAAATAGAGCGGGCCGAGCCACCGAGTCTGGCCATCGAAACCAGGGCGAAGGAATTCGACACCGTTGAGCTTGTTTACGCCTGGGAACAGGCCATCAATGAAGCCAGAAGATGCCTGAGGTGCGGTATCGGCGTGGAGATTCTCTTTCAGGACAAATGCGCCAGTTGCCTCACCTGCCTCAGGGCCTGTCCTTATCACGTGCCTTATCTGGATGCCAGCGGTACCGTCCAGATACCGGCTGACCAGTGCCAGGCCTGCGGTATCTGCGTCGCCGAGTGTCCGGCCAAGGCAATAGTGATGCGAAAGCCTTTTGACCGTCTTCAGGTAACCGATGAACTTAGTCATACCATCCGTTCCATTACCGAAGCCAAGGCCAAGCCGCTTATCATTGGCTTCGGCTGCCAGTACGGTCTCTTCGGCACCGGCACCCTGGCCAGATTGTGGCGGGGGGCCAAAGCCGGCGTCTGGATTGTACCGGTGCTTTGCGTGGCCAAGGTAGAGGAGACTCATATGCTGGCTGCCTTCGAAACCGGCGCGGAGGGAGTCTTCATCGCGGGCTGCGGGGAACAATGCGCCCGTGAAAACACCACCTACTGGGTGCAGCAG
>DAOULO010000003.1:0-1592 GCA_034420195.1 Dehalococcoidales bacterium | reverse complement strand
GCCTCTGCCAAAGACTCAGCCAGCTGGCATTCTTGGTCGGGAATTGGCTTGCCTCTATCACCCAATCTCCACCGCCGGACTACAAAATTATCAGGATAGTCTCTCGGGTGGTCATAAATCGTCCACTGGCAGTAATTCGACGCCATTTAACTTCCTTCGCGGTTAACGCCCATTATAAACTTAAATATTAAACTTTTACTAGCCCCGGTGTCACTGGCGCCAGCCCCAGCTCTCGTCGCGGTGGCTGCCCTTGGCGCCGCGGGCCAGGCGGTCGAGGGGCGAGAAGGACGGGGACCCGGCCAGGGCGCGGCGGCTGTCGACGAACCTGGTGTATCTCAGCACCATGTATAAGGTGGCGTGGCCCAGGAGGAGGCGCAGGATATTCATGTCGCCGCCGTTCTCCAGGTAGCGGGTGGCGAAGTAGTGGCGGAAGCGGTGGGCGGAGCCGCCCGAGGTCACCCCGGCCCGCACCTTGAGGCGGTCGATCATGATGCGGATGGAGTGGAAGGACAGGGGCGCCCCGTCGTCGGTCAGCCAGACCTCGTCGCCGCCCGGCGGCCGGAACTGTACCAAATAGAGCTTGAGGGCGCGGCGCGCCTCGCCGTTGATGGGCACGGTGCGCCACTTGTTGCCCTTGCCCAGGATGCGCACCTGCTGCAGCTGGGGGTCCAGCTCGGAGAGCTTCATCTCGGTCAGTTCCATGAGCCGCAGGCCGGTATCGATGAAGATGGAGATAATGGCCTTGTTGCGCACGCCCAGGTAGCGGTTGCCGTGCTGGATGTCGCGCTCGCAGGTGGCCAGCATGGCGCCCACCTCCTCGTCGGTGTAGGGCTCGACGTCCTGGTACTGGGGGCTGGGGAGGCGCAGGCGCCGCGCCGGGCTGTCCTTGAGGTAGTCCTCGCTCTCGCACCATCTGAAGAAAGTTGCCGCCACCTTCAGGTAGTGGTGCACGGTGCCCGGCGACGCCTTCTTGAAGGTGCAGCGGCGGCCGTCGCCGTCCCAGCGGTGGGTCTCGGTGTCCAGGTAGTCTATGAAGTCGCGCAGGTGGTCGCGGGAAAGCTCCGCCGGCTCCGGCCAGCGCTCGCGGGCGGCGAAGTAGAGCAGGCCGTCCAGGCACATCTGGTAGTAGCGCACGGTTTTCGGGGAGAGGCGGCGGCCCGAGCGGGGGGAGACGTGGCGGCAGGAGGCCATGAAGCGGGCGACGAGCTCGTCGAGGGAGAGGGGAGTGGTGATTTTGGTACACCTTTGTACACTTTTGTACACTTCCGTACCTTTCGGTACGTTTCCGGCTTCTTCCGGAAAGTTCCGGTTTCTACCGGCAGGTTCGGGCATGTTGCGGGTTCTGGTCGGTGTTGCGGTAACCATCTTTCTTTTTTTGCCGATCCGATCATATCTAAAAGCAGCCGTGCTGCTGGTATCACTTTCTTTAATTTGAGCCTGTAGCCGGGCCAGTATAGCGCAATGATTAGAAGGCAGCCGCTCTGTCCAGCTGAGCTACAGGGACGCTCCGCTACAAATCAAATGTATCACGAAAGGGAAAGGCGGTCAAGGATGACATGCCTGGTTTTCTTTCTTGACAATAGCTTCCACGC
>DAOULO010000002.1:0-4394 GCA_034420195.1 Dehalococcoidales bacterium | reverse complement strand
GTCACCACCCCTCCGGGGGAGGGAATAGATTCTATGACTGCATAATGCTGCGGCGCTAGTCCTTCCGCTTGTACTCCGGCGAGAAGAAGAGGTCGTGGAAGAGGATGGGCTTGTTGGGGTCGTTAATCTTCTTAAAGTTGAGCGGGCAGTGGTAGAGACCGGCGGGGACGAAGACGGTGGTGGCCCGGGTGATGACGAACTTTTCCAGGTCCTTGCCGTCCAGGCTCAGGGTGAGCTCCACCTCGCCCCCCAGGTCAACCATGTTGGTCAGGTCGCCGCCGACGAAGACGAGGAACTGGTCGAAATCGTGGGCGTGGCATTCGGTGACCATCTCAAACGGCTCGGTGATGGCCCACCAGCTCATCGAGAAGTCGCGGTTACCGTAGTCGGCGTCGCTGTGCAGCCCCAGACGCGGCGCCGAGACCTCGGGGTGGGGCGTGGGCGTCGTTACCAGGCTGTTCCGGAAGTACTTTTCCAGTTGGGCTCTTGACATCGCAGAGACTCCTTCATCCGTTTTTCCCCAGTATAGCGATATGCCGTGGTCGCTTCAAGCGCCCGGCTACGCGTTGGCCGCCTTGACCTGCTCGTAGAGGTCGTAGCTCTCTTTAATCATCTCGCGGATGGGCAGGTCGTAGGGGCATTTGGCCTCGCACTCGCCGCACTCGATGCAGTTGACGGCCTTCTCCATCAGGGCGGGGACGAAGCCGCCCTGGAGGTACCAGTCCGGTGGCAGCCGCTTGACGAAGGAGGGGAAGGTCATCAGCAGCGAGATGGGTACCTCCTGCTCGCAGGGCTGGCAGTAGTCGCAGCGGCGGCAGAAGCGGGTGCCTAATTCGGCCTTGAGTTGCTCCATTTTAGCCTTTTCGGCGGCGGTCATCTCATGCGGGCCGGCGAAGATGGCGGCGATTTCTTCAATCTCGTGCGGCTTCTCGATGCCAGGGATGACGACGATATCGGGGAACTGGAGGAGGTACTTGAAGGCCACCACCGGGTCTTCCAGCATGCCGCCGGCCATCGGCTTCATGGTAATAAAACCGACGTCGTGCTGGTGGCAGAGGGGCAGCAGCGCGTCGGCGGGCTCGCTGGTGACGAAGTTGAAGGGGAACATCAACGTCTCGAAGCGCCCCGAGGCCACCAGTTTCTTGGCGACGTCCATCTGGTGCGAGGTGACGCCGATGTGCCGGATTTTACCGGCCTGTTTGGCCGCCTCAAAGACGGGGTAGACGCCTTTTTCCGGGTCGAGCACCTGAGCCATAGCGGCCTCGCTGCCGACCTGGTGGAACTGGTAGAGGTCGATGTAGTCGGTCTGGAGGCGCTTCAGGCTCAGCTCCAGGTGCTCGTTAATCTCTTTAGCGGTGCGCGCCCCGGTCTTGGTGGCGATGTAAACGTCCTGGCGCCGCCGTCCTTTGAGCGCCTTGCCGATGCGCTCCTCGCTGGTGGAGTAGCCGTTGGCGGTGTCCAGGAAGTTGATGCCCAGGTCAAGGCACTTATGTACCACGGCGATGGCCTCGGCCTCGGTGCCGCGCTGGATGGGGATGCCCCCGAAACCCAGCCGCGTTACCATCAGGCCGGTCCGGCCCAGTCTTATCTTTTCCATACTGTCTCCTTAGCGGTTAGCGGCGATGCGCGCCTTGAGTTCCTCGTAGAACTCCTGAGGCGTCTTGCCGATGGAAAGCTCCTCCATGGGACACATGTTGACGCCGTCCGGCCGCAGGATAAAGGGGACGGTCTTATCGAGGTGATAGGCGATGCCTTTGGCCTCCAGCGTGGCGATGCCCAGCTGGCTCCCCAGGGGACTGAAGACCTCGTGGCCGCGGGCCAGCACCGTCAGCAGGGCGGCGGCGTTGCCCATGATTTTATCGAAGACGACCACCGGCGGGAGCTCGCCGCCCGCGTTGAGGTATTCGTAGAGGGGCAGCAGCCGCTCCTTGGCCGACGCGAAGGCCAGCGCCCCGTCGCGGTAGAGCCGCAGCGTGTCGGCGCTGGCCAGAAAGTCGCGATATAGCTCTTGGAAATCCATTTAGCTCGCCGGCTTGCGGCGGAGCCGCCCGGCAATCCAGAAGCCCGCCGGTATCAGGACGATTTGCGCCAGCAGGCCCGGCCAGGACTGCGCGATGGTGTTCCAGACGGCCTCGGGCGGGGTGGCGGCGGGGCCGAGGGGGCTGTAGACCTGGCCGGTGATGGCCAGCACCAGGTAGACGGCAATCAAAAGGAACAGCCGCCCGCCGACCATCGCCCCCAGGACCGACCAGAACACCCGCAGGTTGAGCTTCTGGCGCAGTAGCCCGGCGATGAGGCCGTAGAAAGTAACCTCCACGGCTATCTGTGGTAGCACCGTCGCCGCCGGCATGCCGGTGATGGCGAAACTGGCGAGGGGAGTGAGCAGCCCGACGATGACGCCCGCCTGCCAGCCGCAGGTGAGCGCCGCCACGAAGACGAAGAAGTGCATCGGCAGGTAGGTCGCCCCGGCCAGGTGGAACTGGTGGAAGGCCCAGGGCACGACCACGCTTAACGCCACGAAAGCGGCGATGATAGCGTAGGTACTGATGTCGGTCAGCCTCATCGTCAGAGGGACCGGTCGGGCATCAAGAGCGATTCTTCTCAGCATAATATCCTCCTTGGAGTTGACATGGCTTGGCGCTTAATAGGCTCTCTTTTCATGATATATAGCCGCGGGGCAAATGTCAAAAAGGGTCTGTTGACAGCCGCGCGCACGGGGGTATATGGTAGGGTTGAAAGCAGGCGTACGCCAGAGAGAAGGTCTTACATGGGCTTGTGGTCGTTTTTTAAGGGGCTTTTCACCAGCGAGGACGAGGAGCTGGAGGCCCTGCGGGCGAAGCATAATATCCGCGCCGCCAGCGGCGGCGTTAAAGAGGTCCGGGCCGGCCCGAAGGCGGAGCAAAATATCCCCGATGCCTGGGAGGAGATAGATAATTACCGCATGAACTTTTTTCTGGGGAGCTGGGCCACGCGCCGGTTCCGGGGTTTAGGGAAGAGGAGGAATGAGGATAAGAAGAAGGGGGAGGGGGAGTAAGGGGGGATTGGCAATATGTTTATTAAGGGCGATAGCTATAATGCTCAAAATTGGAATCCTATCTAGCATATTAACTTCACTTGTTTTGATTTTTATCATAACGGGGTGTTCTTCACCCCAATGTACTGACGGGGATAATGATGGGTGTTGTGATGTGCATGACGGTTCATCATCAGACTCCAATATACCTACCAATAACATAGAATTTGAAAATTATAGAACTATTAATAGACAAGTTGAAGCTGCTGTTTCAAACTGGATAAAGGATGATATGTTAGGTATCGTAGGTGAATTAGCCTCGTATGTACCTTTACCCCTTGCAGATGACTTAGTTGACGAGCTGCTCTTTTATGCTATAGAGACAAATAGCAGTTGGCAAATTACTCAAGTCACCAAATCTCTAAATGAAGACATTGATGTAGAAGTACCATTTTCATTAACAATCGCTCGCCCTGATGCTTCTTGGGAAAAGAAACCTAACTTATCTTGTTCAAATCCAGAAGAAATATCATGGGGAGATTTCCCAAGTATTAGTATGAAAAAATATGAAATGGACTTTACCTATGATTTAGTATTTTATGATGATGACATAGTCAATTATGAAATGAGGTCAGGTTCTTTCGAGTTTGAAGGGTCGCAATAAATATTTATTGAATGAATTTGTATAAAAGGTCGGCTATTAGTCATCTCCTCCCTCACCGCCCGCTCAACCGCTTCTTAATGGCGTCCAGATAGACCTTGCCTATATTCTTGCCGTGCTTCTTCATGCGCTCGCGCTTCTTGCGCAGCTTGGCGGCGCGGCGCTCCTGGCGGGTCTTATTTTTCGCTGACTCGCTGCTCATCCTCAATCACCATTTCCCGCCGCAGCTCGATGATTCTATCGCGTATCAGGGCGGCCTTCTCAAACTCCAGCGCCCGGGCGGCGGCCTTCATCTGGGTCTCCAGCTCGCGCACCAAGCGGGCGGTATCCTCGCGGCTGGCGGGGGCCTCGTAGGTATAGGTGACGCGGGTCTCGGCGACGGCCTTGACGCGCTCGGTGATGTCGCGGACGGCCTTGCGGATGCCCTGCGGGGTGATGCCGTGCTCCTTGTTGAAGGTCTCCTGGATGGCGCGGCGGCGATTGGTTTCGTCGATGGCCTCCTGCATGGATTTCGTAATGGTGTCGGCGTACATGATGACCTGCCCGTCGATATGGCGGGCGGCACGGCCCATCGTCTGGATTAACGCCCCTTTGGAGCGCAGGTAGCCTTCCTTGTCGGCGTCCAGAATGGCGACGAGACTGACCTCGGGCAGGTCCAGCCCCTCGCGGAGCAGGTTGATGCCGACAACGACGTCGTAGACGCCCAGGCGCAGGTCGCGC
>DAOULO010000001.1:0-2810 GCA_034420195.1 Dehalococcoidales bacterium | reverse complement strand
ATTCAATACCGCTCCGGGGTAGCTGGTCTCAATGGTCATTCTGGACATAAGGGTCATACCCAGTGCCATGACTCCTATGCCGATAAACCCCTGGATTTTATAGTGGCCGCCGGCACGAGAAAGTATTTGCCCGGATACGATACTGCCGACTACCATCCCCAGCATCATCGGGGTCAGAAAGCTGCCGCTGGCCGTGGCCGTGGCCCCGAGCACGCCCTGAAAGAAAAGGGGGATGAAGATAATGCCGCCGAACATGCCGAAGGCGGTGAAGAATATGACCACCTCCGACACGGCCACAATCCGGCTATTGAAGAGCGACAGGGGGATGATAGGCTCCGCGCTCCGCCTCTCCACAAAGATGAAAAGGGCCAGCGCCGCCGCCGAGAAGGCGAACATGCCGATTATCTGGAGCGAGCCCCAGGGGTACTCCACGCCCCCCCAGGATAGCGCCAGCATGGTGGGGACGATGGCCAGTATGAGCAGCACCACGCCCGGATAGTCGATGTGGTGCCTCAGGTTGTCCGGCCGGACATTAGGGAAGAAGAAGATGAACAGGAGGATAACGACGAGCCCCAGGGGGACGTTGATAAAAAAGACCCAGTGCCAGGACAGGCTATCGGTGAGGTAGCCGCCCAGTATGGGGCCGACGATGGAGGACAGACCGAAGACGCCGCTGATAAAACCCTGGTACTTGCCGCGCTCCTGGGGAGGAAAGAGGTCGCCGATAACGGTGAAGGCGTTGGCTATCATGACCCCGGCGCCGATGCCCTGGATACCCCGGAAGATGATAATCTGGTTCATGGTGTTGCTGATGCCGCACAGCACCGAGGCTCCGATAAAGATAATCAGCCCGCCGATGTAAAAGTACTTGCGGCCGTACATGTCGGTCAGCTTGCCGACGATGGGTATCGAAACCGCCGAGGTGATGATATAAGCGGTGGTAATCCAGGTGTAGTGGCTGAAGCCGCCCAGGTCGGCGATAATCCGCGGCATGGCTGTGCCGACCACCGTCTGGTCGAGTGAGCCCAGAAACATGGCCAGCATCACCCCGATGAAGGTGATCATGACCTGCCGCTTCGGCAGGGAACGTAAGCCGATGGGTTGTGCCTGAGCTTCTTCGGCCACTTTTCTCTCTATTCTAGCCTGACCGGATGTTGCTACCGGTCAGGAAGCTATCATTGGGGGACGGATTATCGCCTGGGCAGGGCATAAGAGGGTGGGGTGTCAAGCAACCTAAAGCTCCACCATCTTCACCGAATACACGTCCGGTATGGCCAGTATTTGCTGCTGCACCGCTTCGGGGAGGGGCTCGTCCAGGGTCAGCACCAGCAGGGCCTGCCCCCGCCGCTTGAGCCGCCCCAGGTGCATGGAGCTGATGTTGATATCGGCGTCGCCGGTAATCTTGCCGATGGCACCGATAAAACCGGGGCGGTCGAGGTGGTCGCTGAAGAGGAAGTACGACCCCGGCGTGGGCACGATATCCAGCCAGTATTCCTTGATACGCACGATGTGCAGCTCGTCCTGGCGGACGGTGCCGGCCACGGCGTAGGTACCCTGGTCGGTGGTCATCTCCACGCCCAGCAGGCTGGCGTAGTTGGCGCAGGCGGCCTCCTTCTCCTCGATGACGGTCAGGCCGCGCTTCTGGGCGATGACGTTGCAGTTGACGATGTTGACCCGCTCCTCGCTGATGCCGGCCAGCAGCCCGCCGACCACCGCCGCCTTGAGGGCGTCGGTCTCGAAGCTGGCGATATCACCCTCATACTTGATGCGGATGGTCTTGGCCTGGCCCTCGGTCAGCTTGTTGAGCAGCTTGCAGATAATCCCGGCCAGCCCGAAGTAAGGCGCCAGCGCCGCCATCGTCTCCGAGGGGATGTAGGGCACGTTCACGGCCGAGCGCGCCGGCAGCCCCTTGAAGATATCCACAATCTGTTCGGCGACGTCGCGGGCCGCCATGGCCTGCGCCTCGGCGGTGGAGGCCCCCAGGTGAGGCGTGACGATGATGTTCTCCTCGCCGAAGAGGACGCTCTCGGTGCAGGGCTCTTCCTCAAAGACATCAATGGCCGCCCCGGCCAGCTTCTTCTCGCGGATGGCCTTGACCAGGGCCGCCTCGTCGATGAGACCACCCCGCGCCGAGTTGATGATGCGGGCGGTGGGCTTCATCATGGCCAGCTCCTTGGCCCCGATGATATTGCGGGTCTGCGGCGTCAGCGGCAGGTGCAGCGCCACGAAGTCCGACTCCTGTAAGAGCTTCTTGAGGTCAACCAGCTCCACCTGCAGCTTCTGGGCGTACTCGGTGGACACCAGCGGGTCAACGCCGAGCAGGCGCATCTCAAACCCCTTCATGCGCCGGGCCACCTCCGAGCCGACGTTACCCAGCCCGATGATGCCCAGCGTCTTGCCGCGCAGCTCGGTGCCCATGAAGTCGTGGCGGCGCCAGGTGCAGCCTTTCAGCGAGACATTAGCCTGGGGAATGTTGCGCGCCGAGGCCAGCAGCAGGGCGATGGTGTGCTCGGCCGCCGAGACGGTATTACCGGTAGGGGCGTTGACGACGACGACGCCGCAGCGTGTGGCCGTGGCCACGTCGACGTTATCGATGCCGACACCGGCCCGGGCGATAACCTGTAACTTCTTGCCCGCCTCGATAATGGCCGGGGTGACCCGCGTCTGGCTGCGCACCATCAGGGCGTCGTAGTCGCCGATGACGGCGGTGATTTCCTCCGCCTTGAGGCCGGGGCGGACGTCCACCTGGGCCTCCTTACGGAGTATTTTGATGCCCTCCTCGGAGATGGCTTCGGTAATCAGTACCTTCT